>CAMWSZ010000136.1 GCA_947177005.1 uncultured Clostridia bacterium
CGGGAAGGTCTGCCTCACTATAGCGCCAGAGCCCGTACTCATCGAAAAATTTCAGGTCCACCTTTACCGTGTAGGGACTGCCGTCCTCCCCTGTATAAGATATCTCAAGTGTAACGTCCTTGCCTTTCATCCAAATATAGGCGTCGCTCTCCTCCTCGACGGCTACACTTGTTGAACCCTTCTTCACGTTTTTGTGCTGCAAATCATCCCATCCGTAAGTGGTTCCATCTGACAAACTCGCGTCAATATTGGCTGGGAACCGCAAGCCCGTGCTCCCGGGCGGATTGGTGTCGATTGTACCTTTTTTGATCAGTTCGTTGATATATTTCAGATCCAGCGCGTAAAGCTGATTACCATTCCCGTCAAAGGTGCCGGTGGTGACATACAGGCCCTCGCCCGGTCCGGCTTTGATTTCCACTTTTGCCGGGTCCGGGACCGAGACCTTGATCTCATTGCCGTCTTTGTCAAATCCGCCGATATTGCCGCCGTTATTTGTCCAACCGCCTTTTGCGGCAATGGTGCCGCCCTCAATTGTGACGCTGCTGACGTTTCCGTCTAATCCGCTGCCGATGCCGGAGGAGCTCGTCTTGCCTGTAGCAGTGATGGTACCGCCTTTGATAATGATATCGCCGCCGTCCGCCTGCCAGCCGGAGCCGATGCCTGCTCCCTGACTTCCGGCTTCTGCGTCAATCGTACCGCCCCAGATCGTCAGCGTACCCATAGTTCCGGACCAGCCGGAACCGATGGCCGCACCGTCGTTACCGCCGTTTGCGTAGATTTTGATTCCGTCGTTGCCGGGACCGGCCGGAGGCTTTCCGATAGTAATGTCTCCAACGCCGCTATGGCAGGCGCTGCCGATACCGGTGCCGTGGGATTTGCTGGAGGCGTCGATATCAACTTTACCAGTAATGGTGATATTGCCAACCCCCTGATCCACTGGATTGGAGTAAGTGCTGACCCAGCCTCCTGCCCCAATACCGGCACCATGGTTGCCGCCCACAGTTTTGATAGTGAGTCCGTTTCCGTCAATGGTGATATCGCCCATATCACCGCCTTCACTGCCGCCGATGCCTGCGGCACCATTGCCGCCAGTTGCAGTAATCTTACCTGTACCGCTGATCACAATAGAGCTTTTCGACGAATCTGTCGCCCAGGCCGTTCCGATGCCAGCGCCGCCTGTGCTGCCAGATGTGCCGCCCGTTGCGGTAAGCGTACTGCCGGAGGTCATATCAATATGGAGCGAGGAATCCTCCAAAGCAACGGAAGTGCTGTCTTTCTTATAATCTCCGAAGAACTGGATTCCTGCCGACTGACCGCTGCCAATGATTGTATTCTCGCCCTTCATCGTCAGCTTGATGTCGCTGCCATTGCCGAGCAGGATACCGGCAGTATTTCCACCAATCTTGGTCGCGTCGATCTGGACCCCATCAAGGGTAATAGTGGACTTCACGCCGTCGGCGATTTCTATGGTGCCGTATTCCTTTTTGCCGTCAATCTCTTTGGTGCCTCCCGATATGGTCAGAGGTTTATTTGTGAGAATTTTCAGCGTATTGGTACCAGCATCAAAATAATAGTCTGTTCCCTCCGTGCCGCCGGTGACGGTAAAGACATTGAAGGGATCAAAGACAAATTCCTTCTTTGCATCGTCCCACTGCACGAGATATGCCTGGGAGACCGCTTCTCCGGCGGCATTGGTGCCGGAAAAGGTGACCTTCTGCGTCCCAAACGTCCCGGCCGGGCCTTCTTTTTTGTCCAGCCACAGACAGGTGGGATCAGAGGAGGACAGCAGCATATCCGTTTTTGTGCCGCCAACGGTAATAGACGTGATGTTCTCCGGCAGTTTCGTGAGGGCTGTTCGATTGACCTCACATTCTGCCTTTCCGGCACTGTCTACCCTGCTGCCTGCCCCGTCGGTCAAAGTAGCGGCTACAGACGCGCCGTTCACCGTTACTTTTGCGTCGCCCATTCTGCCGCTGCCGCCGCTTCCTACGATCAGTGCGCCGCCGTTGCAGTTGACCGTACTTTTGTTGTCAGCAGTTGAAAAGGCACCACTTATTTTCAGCTGCCCGCTGCCGTCGAAAGTGACGTTAACGCCAGCAGCCAAATTCACGTTGCCGACTGCGTTTTTGCCGGTAGTTTTGATCTTAGTGTTCGTACTGTTTATGTCGAGGGTGCCGCTTGTACTCACCCCGTCCAGCCTAACCGTTCCGCCGCTGTTCAGCACGATATTCTGCGTGGTAGACGCGCCGGTTGTTTTCATGGAGATACGGATATTATCTCCGCTCACCGTCAGCGTACCGGTAACAGCATTAAACGAGACGCCGGACAGATCAGGACCCTCTACCATAAAGTCACCGTACTCTTTCGGCACCGTCAGTTCCACAGGCGCTGTTCCGTCTGTGCTGGTCGTGCCGCCGGTGAGGACTTTATGGCCATCGGGATATTTATTGCTCACAATGGGGGCGGTTGTATCCAGCTGAAACAACTTAATTGTAAGGGGCTTATCGTCTGCCAGGTCCTTGTGCGTTAAATCTCCCGTGGCAAGACCGCCCAAACCATCGCCCGTTTGGGTAAGTAGCTGCTTGATAAACGGGGCCATTCCCGCAGCTGAACCGGCGTCAAATTTATCCTGAAAATCTTTGGTGCTGCTAAAGCTGCCGCCGGTAAGCTCACTGATTGCTTTATCTAAGGATTTGCCTTGAATCACATTGCTGAGCAGCAGCTTCAGTCCTTTGGAAATGGATGCGGAATCCGCTTTATCAACATTGCTGAGATTGCCGTCAGCCTGATACGCCGAAATTGCCGCGCCCAAATACATACAGGCCAGATAGCCTGTGCCGTACCTGCTGGTACCGGTGTCTGTTTTGAGCTGGTTGTTTGTACGTTTGATTGCCGCAATAATATCGTCCTCTGAGGTGTCCTTATTGATTCCCAGTCCGCTGGACGCTTTCACCCAGTTTCCCGGCCCGGAAGCCGTCTGCGCCATTCCCTCAATAAACCATTCCGGAAAGGCGGCGGAACTATCAAATGAACTGCCTGTATAACCGAACATACCATTTGTGGTTGCCTCGTCCATGAAAGCGTGCATCATCTCATGGGCGATGGTAGACTCAAGCTTAACGCGGTCTTCCTCGCTGACCGTACCGCCGGCTTTCAGAGAGTTGATATTGACGCTGAGCATATAGGTTTGCAGATTGGCGGTACTCACGCCGCCCTTTACAGAAGCCAGTGTATTGGAGCTCTCGTCGTACAGTCTCAGTCCGATTCCGATACTGGAGCCCGTCAAATAGGAGAAAGCCGGATAATTGTCCAGCAGGTTTTGCACGATATTAGGAACGATCTCTGTTTCCAGAATTTCACTGAGTTTTTTCCCGCCGGTTTTATCCACTGTTAAGTCTAAAGACGTGCCTACACCAGTTGTATATGTACCTTCCTTATCGGAATCTGTAGGCGTCGGCGTGGTTTCAAAATCATGTTCGATATAGACGATATTGAACTCGCCCGGCTTTGTATTGCGCTTCAGTTCCTCCACAGTCATCTTGCCCCCGGACAGGGCGGTGCTTACATCCGGCCACCGTTCCGGATCTACGATGGAGGGTTTTGGAAGGGCATCCAGTCTTTTTTTCTCCAGTGCCTTTTCCCAGTCGCTCTGCGCTTTTTCCAGCTCCTGCCGGAACTTCACCAGACGCGGATCGATAGCAGAACTTTCGTACTCGACGCCCCTGTTTTGGAACAGCTCGATGCCGTTAAAATTTGCGCTTTCGGCGATGCGGTCGATTTCGCTGCATAAATGGTCCAGTTCCTTTTGCAGGTTTTCCCTGTCCAGCTCGTCCATATAGGTTCCGTTTGCCGACTCCCCGGCCAGATATTCGGCGCGGTCCAGCATACTCTGGATTTCCTGCAATGCGCCCTCGCCGGTTTGGATCAGCTTGGTGCCTTCCCGGGAATTCTCCTTAGCCCGGCCCAGACCGGTGATTTGCAGCCGCATTTTTTCGGAGACAGCGAGACCGGCCGCGTCGTCTCCGGCACGGTTGATCCGGTAGCCGCTGGACAGCTTTTCCAGCGTTTTCCCCATCTGCGTATTGACTGATCCATAGTACCGTTGCAGTCTCTTACCGCTCCCCTTGTTGCGGATGACCATATTTTTCCCCCTTATTTACTCAGTCCCAATGTCCGCAGGGGGTCAGCTCCAGAATCTGACCGCACGCCGGACAGGCAGTGTTTTTTACGGGTCCGCCGAGCCGCGTCAGCAGCCACCCGCATTCCGGACAGGCAGATGCGGTATGGCGCGGCGTTTCTCCTGCGGGCCAGTAGGTCACGTATGGCATGGCAAACAGGCGGCGGCACTTCCGGCAGACCGCCACATCCCGGTCGATTTGAAATCTTGCGCCCTCCCGTACCGCCTTTGCCAGGGATGGATCATCCGGCGCTGTACGCAGGACGGTCTCCGGTTCACAGTCGCGCAGGCCGCTTCCCACAAACAGTTCTTCCTTGTAGCCGCACACATGACATTGACACCTTAAAATAGTACCCATACTTTCGATTCCTTACAATAGTTTGTAATCAGTGCCTGCTCTGTCAATGACGGTCTCTGTTTTTTGGAGCAGACGAACACAGAAGAATTTTGACTTACGGTACAGCCAGCTCCCCCCCGGGGGGAGCTAAGAGCCGCCTGCGGCTCTTAATTGTATTGGTCTGATGCTTATACATTTTTCAGCAGTTCAATTATCCTATTATCTTATCAATTATAAAAGATTTCTTCCTAAAAGAACAGAAAGAAATGAAAATTCACAAAAATTTGTTAATCTTGTACAAAACATGTGGATGATCTATTAGATACGGGGTTTCATTTTTGTAAATACCGTCAGTCTATGGGAAAGCGGCAGTATGATATGGTCCAAAAAAGAGAGACCGGCGCGGGCAGTCAGTATGAGCGGCCTCACGGGTATGGCGGCTCTGTATCAAATATATTCATGCAGGAATTGGCGTTACTGTCAAAAGAATGGGGATTGTTATGATGCAAAGAATGGTAGACACCAGAATAGCCGAGGTACAGACGCTGCAATCAATCCCTTTTTCCGTTCCCAGCATCAGCGGCATATTTCCAACCGGCATTCCCAACATGACCATACACACAGGCAGGAGGTTCGGGTCAATCGGAAGAATTTTCAAAACCGGCAGCAGGAGCAGCGGAAGTACCAGCAGCTTGATGATGGAAAATATGTAGATTTTTATACTGCCGAAAGTCATTCGCGGATCAGAGATCATCAGCGTGTAGCCTACCGACATCAAGGCCAAAGGGGAGGCCGCATTTCCAAGATAGGTGACTGCGGTCAGGAGAAAATCCGGCAGATGAATATTGGCGGCAATCAGCAGCAGACCGGCAATGCTGAACAGGTTGCCTGGGTTGATCATTGTTTTCAGTGAGGAGGCAGTGAACCTGCCGTCCATCAGGCCCATGCCGTAAGTGTAAAACACCAGATTGTAAACCAGCATAAATTCGGTTACATATACCACATAGTCCGTACCCAAAATGCTGTTTACAACCGGGATACCAATAAAGCCGAGGTTGGAGAAAACGAACATCAGCTGAAAGATTTTCCGCTGGGCCGGGTCTTTGTCAAACAGCGGGGCAAGGAGCATCCCGGCTAAGATGAAAATAAGAAACATCGCCGCCGCGGCCAGTCCCACGGCTCCCATACGCTGGAGGGGAATCTTCCCCACTGAATTGGCCGCGCTGGAGAATACCAGCAGGGGATTGAAGATATTCACAATCATACGGGAGATGCAGTTGTTGGAATGCTTATCCCACATATCCCGCCTGGCGGCAAACAGACCGGCCCCAATCATGATGAGAAGAGCGAACATCTGAAACAGAACTGTAGAAAAACTCATTTTATTTCTGAATCCCTTCTGTTTTTTCTTTTAGCCACATTATACCAGCCATTTTTGTACTTGTAAAGGACTTTGGGTAATTCAGGCCGGACCTCGCCTCGCAGTAATTCACAATATGCCGGTCCCGCTCCGGTTTGCCCAGCTTTTTGGAGAAGCGTTTTTATAAATTGACAATTTTGGGCCGGAGTGGTAGAGTAACCGTGAGGAGGCTGCTGACCATGAATAAGGAAAAGCTGAGGACCGGAGGAATGCTGCTGGTTCGTTTTGCACGGATCGGCTGCTTTACCTTTGGCGGCGGTTGGAGCATACTGGCTCAGATTGAGCAGGAATTCATCCGCCGCAGGCAGTTCATCACACAAGAGGAGCTGCTGGAACTGACTGTAATGGGCCGCTCTCTGCCGGGTATCATGATCACAAATATCAGTATGCTGTTCGGCTGCCGGCTGGCGGGATGGTTCGGCGGTATATGTGCCGTGGGCGGTATCACACTGCCCTCCATTGTCATCCTGTCCCTGGTAACGGCCTGTTATGATATGCTCAAAAATAATGTCTGGTGCTGGTGCGCCCTTCAGGGCATCAACAGCGCTGTGGTCCCGATCATCGCCGGGACTGTATTGTCTTTGGGCAAAGAGGCGTTCCGGCATCGCAGCGGCGTATGGATTTGTCTGGCCACGCTGGCGGTGCGGCAGGTCACGGGCTGGAGCAATGCGCTGCTGGTCGTTCTGGGTGTGCTGGCGGGACTGATTTATACGGAGGTTGAAAGCCGTGGTACTGCTTGAGTTATATCTCTCTTTTCTGCGTATAGGCTTTACCAGCTTCGGCGGAATATCCATGATTCCGCTGATTTTGGAGGAAATGGAGGCGCATTCCTGGATGACGGCAGCGGATCTGAGCAATCTGATCGGCATTGCCGAGATGACCCCGGGACCAATGGGTCTGAACTGCGCAACCTTTGCCGGGATACAGACAGCCGGTCTGCCGGGATGTCTGGCGGCAGTGCTGGGCGTACTGACCCCTACGCTGACGCTGACACTGACCGCCGCCCTTCTGTTTGAAAAGTTTCGGGGGAGCCGCCGGATGAGCGGCGTCCTGCGGGTCATCAAGCCCATGTGCATTGCCATGATCCTGACCGTGATCGTAACCTTGAGCCGGGAAACCTATGTGCAGGCGGAGGGATTGGACTGGTACGCGCTGGGAATCGCTGCGGTATCATTTGTGTTATTGCGGCGCTTTCGATGGCCGGTCCCCTGGATTGTCGTCCATGCGGCAGGCTGGGGCCTGATTTTGTATGGGGTCCTTCCGAGACTTGCTACATAATTGATTTGCAGAAGGAGGCGAATTTATGATGCCGCAAACCGTAGAACTCAGCCAGATGCTGCGGGCACGGGAAATCCGTGCGGCCCGTCAGCGGGAGCTACTGGCGCAGTACGGCAAGCCGTTAGTCTGGTTTACCATGAATATTGCCGGACCCGTAAAGACCAGCCGTCTCATCCGCCGGGGCTTTGACGCTGGCTGTGCCTTGCTGGAAGGGCAGTTTATGCGCGTGAAGACCAACTGCCTGCATCGGGAATACCGCCACGAGATCACGG
>CAMWSZ010000137.1 GCA_947177005.1 uncultured Clostridia bacterium
AGCACATTTTTCCTCGATTGTATACTATTATTTCTGGTTGGATAGAACACTAGGTGAGGCAGGCAATAATGATAAGTCTGATATCAAACTTTGTCCTCCGTCAGTTCCATCCGTCAACCTATTGAGTGCTTCTTTAACTAGGCCTTGTTTGAAAAATAAAAAGAGTTGTTCAATTCACCAAAACAGGACTTTGTCAGTCTATAAAATCGACTGTACTGCCCGAAAATCTATAGGCAGGAGATACCTTTCGCACCTTCAGCAGACCATTCGGAACAACAAATTAGACAATATCACTATTTTCAAACAAGCCCTAGCCCAACCGCATGACTAACGTTCAGTCCGCTTTTTGGTTCGCTCTTTTTCGGGTTTCCCTCTTCATGTCTTTGGCTGTATTTCTGCTGTCCTTATTTCGCTCATTTCAACTTTTGATTCGCATTTTTAATGCAATTATACTCTGCGCTTGCCGCTATTCTTAGCAAATTGTTTTTAAGATAAAGTAAAGCTTTCAGACTCTACCACAGATCCAGTTCCATTATTATTTCCGCCCCAAGCAGCGGCAACGACCTTTACAGTGCATTGCCCACTGTCCAAGCTAATTCCGCGACTGGAGATATTGTTATTTAAGGCAGATTCTAAACTCGAAATAGAATAACTTTTTGGACTGGACGTAGGGAAGCCCGATGAAACACTGTCAAGTGCAAATCCTATGCGGTCTCCTTGATCGTCATCAACTGTTATTTCAATATACTTAAGTCCTCTCGCAGCTGACACGGATCCATACAGAACAATCTTCCCGCCGGAGATATAACCACCCACGCCAGAAAAAACAGGTTTGCCACCGTCTTCTTCCACTTCTTCCACCGACACTACACAAGTAGCTGAATAGTTTTGTCCATTGACCGTTATTGTGGCAGTAATTGTGGTTGTCCCTGCTCTGACACCACTCACATTACCACCACTAACTGAAGCAACAGAACTATTGTCACTTCGCCAAGTTACGGATGTACCGCTGGGGGTGACGCTGGCCATAAGCGTTTGGCTCTCGCCAGTTTTCAAGGACAATCTATTGTTGTTCAGGCTGATTCCGGGCTTCACCTCGGCGACAACCGTCACCGTGCACTTCGCCTGATAGGAGGTCCCATTATACACGATTTGCGCTGTGATCGTAGCCGTACCTTGGCCCACTGCCGTCACCCTGCCGCCAGACACGGTGGCAACATCAGTGTCGCTACTACTCCAACTCACCGCCGTTCCGCTAGGCGTGACGTTGGCCGTGAGCGTTTGGCTCTCGCCGGCATTCAGAGACAGGCTGCTGTTACTCAGGCTGATTCCGGGCTTCACCTCGGCGACAACCGTCACCGTGCACTTCGCCTGATAGGAGGTCCCATTATACACGATTTGCGCTGTGATCGTAGCCGTACCTTGGCCCACTGCCGTCACCCTGCCGCCAGACACGGTGGCAACATCAGTGTCGCTACTACTCCAACTCACCGCCGTTCCGCTAGGCGTGACGTTGGCCGTGAGCGTTTGGCTCTCGCCGACATTCAGAGACAGGCTGCTGTTACTCAGGCTGATCTTGGGTGTGATATTCCCAGAGGGAGAGTGGGCCTTGTTTAGGTCCAGAAAACCGGCGCCCACCGTAGAATTGGTCCACTTCCCATAGGTCGTGGCAGAATAAAGCTCCTCCTCTAACGCAGCAGGGGTAAGCATCTTACCCCATGCAAGGTCGATCAGAATAGCGGCTGCGGCGGCGTGGGGTGCCGCCATGGATGTACCACTCTTAATTCCAAAGCTGCCTCCCGGGATTGTGGCCTTGATGTTCACACCTGGGGCCATCAGATCTACACTGGAACCATAATTGGAAGAGGAAGCCTTGTTGTGGTTGGAGTCACCAGAAGACACGACTACCATCCCTCCCATCGTGATATGGGCGGGGCATTTTCCGGCAGTATCCATATTATCATTTCCGGCCGAGGCAACCACCAGGCATCCCTTTTCAACTGCATAAGAGATAGCACTGTCTTTCGTACTGCTGTGTATGCCACCCAACGAGAGATTGATGACGTCCGCACCGTTATTCGCCGCGTACTTGATGCCCGCCGCCACGGTACTGGCGTATCCCCCTCCACCATGGTCGTCAAACACGCGCACAGGCAGGATGTATACTGGAGCGGAACCCACACAGTCAATGATAGTCCCCGTCACATGGGTACCGTGGGAATAGCCGTCCTGCGGTGTGGTATCCCCGTCGATAAAGTCATAGCCGCTGCTTAACAGCCGACCCTGGAGGAAAGGATGACCAAAATCCACACCGCTGTCTACCACAGCTACCACGCCCGAGCCTGTAAACCGGCTGGCGTATTTACTGATATAGCTGTCAAAGTTGCAGTCAGTCGCGCCCCAGCTATAATGCGCCCCGGACGCCGCCGTCTCAGAAGCCGCTTCATCATCAATGGGCGGGATGTAGAGATCCGGCTCGACTAGGATCCCTTGAGCCTTCAGGGCCTCGGCGGCCTCTCTAGCCTGAGTTGGGGTTTCAAACTGCAGGACCCACATCCCAGTACCATCTGAAAGCACCGTCTCCGGCTTCAGTTCCTGGGTGTCCAGCTGGTCGGCCAGGACAATGAGCCGGGCGGTCTGATAGGGAGCGGTTAATCGGATGGTCTGGGTTGTCTCCTCCCAATTCACCTCCAGCTCCAGGGCCTCGGCAACCGCGCGAATAGGCATATATGTATTGCCCTGTTTGATGTAAGGGGTAACATTCATCTGAGAAGTCTGGTCGTTGACTGTGATAATAGGGGATCCGATGGAGCAGCTGATCGTGTCGCCGCTGGCACTTTCGATCAGCACGGTAGACGTGGTGGATTCCCAATCTACCTCAGCCCCCGCTACCTCGGCAACTGCCCGGATGGGAAGCATGGTACTGTTGTTGGTGATCTCGGGCGCGGCGGTCAGGTTTTGCGTTTTTCCATCCACTGTCAGGATGTCCGAACCAACCTGTAGCTCCATCTCGCCGAAAAACTTGGAATAGTCTTGTTTGCTCACCATGTTGGCAAGCTGCTGGTAAAAGTTCTCCTGCACCGTGGACTCATTGGCGTAGGCCGGCAGGCTAATCGTGGAAACAATCATAAAAAGCGCAGTCAGGAAACAGAAAATCTTGTTCTTCATTTACAATACCCCCAATATACTCAGTTAACCTGTTGTGAAATTTATAACCCAAAGATATCAACCAATTTTTCCCATTTGGTTCCCTCCTATCTTTCTTAGCCGTTGTATCGGAACAGCTAAATTAGATAAAATACGCAAAACTATTGAAAATACGAATCGGATGTTCGCGACTAGCTGGGTGACGGACATCGCCATCAAAATATTTATACAGTAATGAAAGCTAACCCTCCGTTGGTATGGTAACTCTCTGAACAATTTTCTGTGCGTATGGATCACGTATATCATCTCTAATAATTATTAATTCAATCGCAACTATATTATCTTGCTCAAGCTGTTGCGCAACGGCCTTCATAATTCCTATTACAAATTCTGGGTTTTTGATAGAAAGCCCCATGCGATCATATTGGCGAGAAAAGGGATCCTGTTCTTCATTCACAGGTACTTTCATCCATCCGTATCTAAAACCGATATTTTTGTCAAACTTCACATATAGTTCCCAGCTTGCGGCATAATAGGGGTTGACTTCTTCGAACCTGGGAAATAGAAAACCTTTTTTGACTAATTGATGCGCAATGCGGTTCTCTTTTGCGTTTTTCCGAATTTTCTCTTTGATGCCCTCACAGATTGTATCAATCACGTCTGGCCCATCCCTTTTGAAACATTCAATGTCTTCTGCTGTGTTTAACACAGGCGGAAATGTCGTTTGAACAGGTATCTCACGTTCACGCTCGATAGCAGCGATCTCATCTTGAAAACTTCCCATCACGTTACCTCCGAGTATATTTTGAAATTTTAGAAGCAAACAGTTTTTATCCATTTACCTCTAACTTACTAAGATAGGCATTGGTCAAATATCCTACCACCCGGTCTCCACCAGTTAAAGCTGTATCATTTACCATCTCAATGCGCAGAGTAGAAACGCCATCTACATCAATGGTAAATTTGTCGGTATGAAATCCAGCAGAAATACCGGGTGATTGATATAGTAAATTGCCATCACCATACACAGAAATATATGCAAAATATTTTGTGTGCTTATATTCTTCTGGTAATACTACCATACCGCAGAAAGATTTGAATTCTCCAGATAAATCAAAAGTGATAGACGCTGGATACCAACTTAGCACGCTACTATTATGAATGTGGTAGTGTCCCAAAATAACGTTACCATCGCAATCAGTTAGGGATGTATTTTCGATTTCAATACCTGATCCTGAAGAAAACTCAGTTTTTGTTAAATAATCAATATTCTCAATCAAATAGACTGGTGAGTACTCCTCATATTCTTCAATTACGCTATCAAGTTCCCTATCACCCGGGAGAACCGTCATTGCGGATTGGACAAGTTGTATTGCCGACTCATACCCTTCGCTGTGCAAGAGCACCTCCGACTGTATTAAAATATCATTTCGATAATCTGTTGCATATTTGTTACTCAGCGCCTCTAATTCTACATCACCATTAATGATGTCTATTGCGCCTTGAATACTCAAAAAGGCGTTAGCGTAGTCTCCCGCTGCCGCAGATGCTTCTGCACTATCTATCGCCGCAGTGCGGACAGAGGATCTATGCGCTAGGGTGTACTCATTAATTGTGCTAACCAGTCTATCATCTTGTGGAATCACAAGAAGTCCGGCATTTAGGATGTCAATTGCTAAAACGTAGTCATTTCTTTCGACATATGTTTTTGCGGTGTCAATTAAATTGGAGAGATATTGATCTATAGCATTTGTAAGGGCGGTTTGTGCCTTAAGGTAATAATCACTGCTATCATCAACTTCACTCAATGTGGTAATCGCTTTTTCATATTCACCCATCTCATAATAGGACATCCCCAATTCATAAACTGTATCTGTCTTTTCTATTTCTGCTTCTGTTTCTATTTGAGAGGATGAACTACTTTCGGTTGTTTCTTCGTAGTTTACCGTATCTCCCATGTTACTGGAAAGGCCAATAGCAACGATGGCTACCGCAGCGATTATCGTGCTTATCAGTTTCCCCTTTGTTTTCGATAAAGAGGTCGCTACAATATCAATCATTACAAATACAGTCAACATGATGAGAATTGTCGTTAACGCCGTCCCTATCGGGGCGTGTCCAATCGGCACTATGGCAACAAATACTGTTAATACCATTATAACTGCTGCAAAGAATCTATTTTCTAAAACTTTCATTTTCATCTGCTCCCATCTTACAATGTAAGCTTAATATCCGATCCATCTGCATTTTTGGTGGTTTCTGCTTCCATTCTTTCACCAGATATTCCTTCTCGGGCCATCATACTTTCCAAAACCGACAACTCAACGGAGATATCTAGTACATCCGATCCGAAAAGACTATCTAGTTGCTTATGGAAAACAACCAAAATAGATGAGTTTAACATATCTTCTATCTGGTGCTTGGTTCGATTTATGTTCTCACCTTCAATGCCAGTAGCTTCTGCACGATGGTAAGCATTTAAGATATTCAATGTCGTAGGCAAGTAATAGTCAACAAATGTTTCGATCTGTTGCAATTTTTCTGGTCGATTTTCTACCTCATTCAAAATTTTTCCACCAAGCAATTCTAGCTGAGCAATTGTAGTACGGACTTCCGAATTTTGAATTTGCTCCATGACCTGCCTTAAATTGAAGATTGCTACATCGCCACGTTGAAAAACATGATTGATATCGGATTCTGTTTGTGTTTGTATTTCTACAGATTCACGAGGGACAGGGGGCTGGTCTGGCTGTATCAATCGTAACAAAGTAAAAACACCAATTGAAATTATCACCTCTAAAATGACCCCGGCTGATGGCTGTAATACTATGAGCAGCAACCACAAAACGGTCACTCCATAATAAGGAAGGGGCATATTCTTTTGTTGCTTCATCCATTTACATCTCCCTCTGGTCATACTATCCCTATTTTGTTGGTTGTTGCTAATGGGTATGGCACACATCCTCACTCCACCAAAATGTGTACTTTTCTGTTGACCAATTTTCTTTAATATTTTATCATAAGACTATTGAAATTGCAACTATTTTGTGGTATTCTTGTCAAAAGTAGGGTGAGGTGTTATTTTACAGGAAAGTACACATTTCTGTAAATTTTCCCTACTTACAACAACTTTGCCTTTTCGTAAATCTCCGCCCGGTATCGGAATGTGGACAGTGGCATTCCACACTCTTTCGCCGCTGCTGTGCCAGTGATCGCTCCGGCTTTCCACCGCTGATAGGCACTGTGATAATTTTCCGGCAACGGCCTGGGCGGTCTGCCAAACCGAACACCTTTTGCCTTTGCCGCCGCAATACCCTCCGCCTGCCGCTGGCGGATGTTGGTACGCTCATTTTCTGCCACGAAGGACAGCACTTGCAGGACAATATCGCTGAGGAATGTCCCCATCAGGTCTTTGCCCCGCCGGGTGTCCAGGAGCGGCATATCCAGTACCACAATGTCGATCTTCTTCTCTTTGGTGAGAATCCTCCACTGATTTTGGATTTCCTCATAATTGCGCCCCAGCCGGTCGATGCTCTTGATATAGAGCAAGTCGTCCGGCTTGAGTTTTCGGATCAGCTTCTTGTACTGAGGACGGTTGAAATCTTTGCCTGACTGCTTGTCCATAAAGATGTTTTGTTCCGGGATGGACATCTCCCGCAGTGCGATCAACTGCCGGTCCTCGTTCTGCTCACGGGTGCTGACCCGGATGTAGCCGTATGTAGCTGAAATAATTATCATACCTCCTCAATCAGAACGACATTTTGACGTTCTGATTTTGTTATATGGCTCTCGCCTCTGCCAAATAATATCATACCCTAGTGCATCGGCCAGTTCTACGGCCTCCCGATAACGCAGAGAATCGCGCCGCAGCTTGCCGGAGAGATTGGGGACACTGGCACTCCAGCCGTACTGGTCGGCCAGCTTCTCTACAAGATCAGCCATCGTCATGCCCTCGCGGACGATGTACGACTTGATCTCATTCCTGATGTCCATGTTCGTTCCTCCTTTTGGTGTTCGCTTATCAGCGTATCCGGTTCCTCACATAGTAGAGCCGGTGTGCTGATAGGCGTGATTTGTTGACAGGTGTTTTTCAAATAGAACCGCCGCCCACAATGCCCTGTCCACAGGAGCGTACTTCGCACTTCACAGTTTGGTGCGGCTTTACACTGAACGGTGAAAATGCAAGTGGAAGAGTGTACCTGCTTTACTGATTGGCGCGGCGCTGTTTTTTATGGATTGCGGTATAATTTATGTGGTTTGTTCGCTGTTTTCACATAGATTGAAAATTAGCTGCAATTTTAAGCCGTTTTCTCCGAGAGCCGTTCCTGCCCC
>CAMWSZ010000138.1 GCA_947177005.1 uncultured Clostridia bacterium
CAGCCCACTTCCTGCACTGTTTTCACAGCGCCTTTCCTTGACTTTGTCGATTTTCACTTACACAAATTTTTACACCATGCCGGACGCAGATACCAATGCTTCTCTGGCTGGTGCTAAGTTCCGCATACTAGAGCGAATAGGGAAGTGTTCGGTGACTATGTTACCAACGCTTCCGGTCGTATTGTGATTGCCACCATGTCGGCTAGCCAATTTCCTGAGGTGCATCATAAGCAGGGGAGAGTGTAAGGCTCATTTTTTCGGTTTGACCTTTCCTAATGGATTCGCCCTTGCCGCAACGCGAAGAGCTTCATTGTCGATATGTGTATAGATTTCCGTTGTATTCAGATGCTCGTGTCCTAAGACCTCCTGGACCGCTTTGACATCCACTCCATTTTGGAGCATCAGGGTAGCAGCAGTGTGACGAAGTTTATGAGACGAGTACTGTGTACTATCCAGACCGGCTTGGCTGAGATGCTTTTTGACCAGGGAATGAACATTGGAACGGCTGATCCGCTGGTTGCGGGAGGACAGAAAAAGCGCGTTGCGGTCTTTGCCGTCAATGGGACGGCGTACGGCAAGGTACTGCTCTAACGCCTCTTTGCAGGCGTCGTTAAGATAGACGATGCGGACTTTGTTACCTTTGCCCAGAACGCGCAGGGCATCCTCCTGAATATCTGTCAGGTTTAGCCCGATCAGTTCGGAAATACGCAGGCCGCAGTTGAGAAAAATCGTCAGGATACAGTAATCCCGCTCGCGGTTAGGACCGTCAACACTGTTAAGAAGCTCAATACTTTCATCTAAAGTAAGATATTTAGGCAAAGTTTTCTTTAATTTCGGAGAATCCAAATCCTTGATCGGATTATCTTCCACTAAATGAACCTTATTTGTAAGATAATTGTAAAATGAACGCAGAGTTGCTATTTTACGTGCCCGGGTAGTTGCCGACAGCCCATATTCCGTGCGGTCGCTGTTTGGCTGCTGCGCACGGTTACGGCTGAGATAGGTCAGGTAGCCGTAAATATCAGTTAGAGTAATACTGCGGATAAAGCCGATATCGATATCCATGATGGATATTTCATCCCATGGCGTATTGCGAAGAGAACTGTTGCGAATCTGCTTCATGTAGCGGAAAAAATTCCGCAGGTCCAGAAAGTATTCGTCCACAGTTTTCTGTGAGTGAGATTTTATATTTTCGTGGTAGGATAAGAAATCACAGAGAATTTGCGGAGCATGTTCACGATAACTTGTCATTAGTAGTTTGGTGGATATAGATAAGATTTAATTCTATAACTATAGAATCAAAATAGGATTACCAACCGGTATCTATTAAAAACCGGGAAAACCCTCCTCTTAATTGAACAAAATTTTTATTTTGTTCAATTAATACAATATCCCGCCTTTTCCCTCCTTTTATCAAAACAAAGTAATCTGACTGGTATCCGCCAGTCCTGCAAACGCGCCTAGTTTTTTCAGTTGTTCTATATGGGCCTTTGATAGTTTATTGCAGCACAACGAAAATTCTTCCACTGATACAAACTCTTTCCCTTTCCTGCTCGCTACGGTATCTACAGCTGCAGTCTCTCCCAGTCCGCGAACGGCGGTAAATGGAGGAATCAACGCATTACCTTTAATCACAAATTTTGTCGCTTCCGACTCATAGATATTGATGGTTTCAAACCGAAAGCCCCGCAGATAAAATTCATAACAGACTTCCAGCGTAACCGCCAGATCCTGCTCAACAGCTGCCGCGTTTTTATTGTCCCAGATAGACAAAAGCTTTTTTTTCACGGCGTCCAGCCCTGCACAGCAATATTCCGCGTCAAACGCCTTTGCGCGAATTGAGAAAAAAGCGGCGTAGAAGGCCAGCGGTTTATGGACCTTAAACCAAGCGATTCTGAACGCCATCATCACATAGGCAACTGCATGAGCTTTCGGGAACAGATAACCGATTTTTGTCAGCGACTGGATATACCAATCCGGCACATTGTGCTCCCGCATGGCCGCCTCCCATCCCTCCTCAAATCCACCTGCTTTGACCTTCCCTTTTCGAACCGACTCCATGATCTTAAAGCTCATTTTCGGGTCCAGTCCTTTTGAAATCAGATAGAGCATGATGTCGTCACGGCATCCTACAGTCTCCGTAACGGACGCGGTTCCGTCCAGGATTAGATCTTTCGCATTCCCCAGCCACACGTCCGTACCGTGGGAAAACCCAGACAGGCGTACCAATGTATTAAAATCTTTCGGCTGCGTATCCACCAGCATCTGCCGGGTAAACTTCGTATTAAATTCCGGAATCGCCACTGCGCCGGTAGGCCCGAGAATTTTATCGTTTTCAAATCCCAAAGCTTTGCTTGTCGTAAAAAGGCTCATGGTATCTGCATCGTCCAACGGAATCGTTCGTGCGTTCAAGCCAGTTAAATCCTCCATCATGCGCACCATAGACGGATCGTCGTGTCCCAGCATATCCAACTTCAGGAGATTATCCTCCATACAGTGATATTCAAAGTGTGTTGTAATAATATCGCTGTTGGCGGCGTCCGCGGGATGCTGCACCGGGCAGAAATCCTCCACATCCAGATCGTCCGGAACCACTACAAGTCCGCCTGGATGTTGTCCGGTAGTCCGTTTTACGCCCACACATCCCTGTGTCAATCTGTTCTCCTCTGCGTGGCCGGGATTCAGACCTCTGGCTTCCAAATATTTTTTCACATATCCATAAGCGGTTTTCTCCGCTACCGTCCCAATCGTTCCCGCCCGAAACACCTGGGTCTCTCCGAACATCTCTATCGCATGGCGGTGTGCGCGAGCCTGATATTCCCCGGAGAAATTCAGATCAATATCGGGCACCTTACCGCCGCCAAATCCAAGAAAAGTTTCAAACGGGATATCAAAACCGTCCTTCACATATTTTGTTCCGCATACCGGACAATCCTTATCCGGCATATCCGCACCACAGCCAAAGGAGCCGTCTGTAATAAACTCGCTGTTTCTGCATTTCGGACATCTGTAATGGGGCGGGAGTGCATTCACCTCCGTGATTCCGGACATATACGCCGCAAGCGACGATCCCACCGAACCGCGGGAACCTACCAGATATCCGTTTTCCAGTGACCTCTGCACCAGCTTCTGGGCCGACATATATACCACGTCGTACTTCCCCAGAATACCTCCGAGTTCCACATTCAGCCTGTCCACAATCAGTTGAGGCGGTTCTTCTCCGTAAAGTTCATGAACCTTGTCCCACACCAACTGATTGAGCTCCTGCTCTGAGTTTTCCAGTCTCGGCGGGAACAGCTTTCCTTTTGGCAGCAGATCAAAGGTTTCCACCATATCGGCAATTGCTGTGGTATTCGTGACCACAACCTCCATTGCCTTCTCCTCGCCCAGATAACTGAATTCCTCCAGCATCTCGTCCGTTGTACGGAAATAAATCGGGAGCGGAAAATCACAGTCAGCAAATTTTTTGGAATCCAGAAGGATATGCCGGTAAATCTCATCCTCCGGGTCCAGAAAATGAACGTCACCAGTTGCACAGACCGGTTTCCCTAATTCTTCACCCAGCCGGACAACGGTCCGGTTCAGCTCCCGCAGTTCCTCCTCATCCTTTACATGCCCTTCGCGGATATGAAAAGCATTATTACAGAGCGGCTGAATTTCCAGATAATCATAGAAATCCGCTATTCGCTTCAGCTCCGTCCAGTCCTTATGCCTCATAACTGCCTGAAAAACCTCGCCCGCTTCGCAGGCTGCACCGATAATCAAACCCTCCCGGTGAGCTATCAGTTCATCTTTAGGAATGATTGGAAAACGCTTGAAATATTTCAGATTTGAGAGGGAAACCAACTGGTACAAATTCTTCAGACCAGTCTTGTTTTTCGCCAGCAAAATAATATGCTTTGGTTTTCTGTTTGCAGTCCCTTTTTTTCGGAGCTGCGGCATTACGGGGTTAATCGCTTGAATAGAATGGACATCCAATTCCTCCGCCAGCTTCTGAAAAAAGAACGGCAAAAACAAACCGCATGTCTCCGCGTCGTCCTCTGCCCGATGATGCTGAAACGGCGGCAGCCGCAAATATTCCGCAACTGTGTCCAACTTATGCTTATTTAGCTGCGGCAGTAGATTCTGCGCCAAGACCAAAGTATCCACATAAGTCGGATCAAAATCCAGTCCCTCCTTCCGGCAATTTTCACGAATAAAACCGATATCAAATTCCGCATTATGAGCTGCGAGTGGACGTTCCCCCGCAAACTGCAAAAAAGCTGTCAGAGCTTCTTTTGGTTTCGGAGCGCCTTCCAACATCGCATCTGTAATATTGGTTTTCGAGATAATTTCCTGGGACAAATGACGTCCGGGATCGACAAAGGTCTGGAAGCGTTTCTCTACCTTTCCGTCTTTTATCACAACCGCTCCAATTTCTGTAATGGCATCTAACTTTACAGAGGTTCCTGTTGTTTCCAGATCTACTGCGACAAATTCATCTGTAAAGTGAAAATCCTTGCTTCCGTAGACTGCCAAACTGTCATCCAGATTGTTGAGGTAGTACCCCTCCATGCCATACAAAAGTTTAATATTTTTCGCGGAATGCCAAGCATCTGGAAATCCTTGTACCACGCCGTGGTCAGTAATCGCAATTGCCGGATGCCCCCAGGCCTCCGCCCTTTTCACAAGATTCCCTTCCGGACCCGCCTTCGGATTCAGGGACGACAGCGCGTCCATATTTGAAAATGTGGTATGTGCATGAAGCTCCACCCGCTTGACCGGTGCAGTGTCCTGCCGTATCTCATGGGGATAAGTACAAATATTTTTCGGTTCCAGCTCTATGTCACTGCCGTCCCTGCTTGGTTTTATGGTCCCCTGCACCTTGAGCCACATCCCAGATTTAATATTCTGCTTCAGCAGGCTCTTATCTTCCTTTTTCAGGAACTTAACCACATGTACAGATGTCTGAAAATCGGTCATATCAAATGTAAGGAGAAATCCCCCCTTGCGCGTCTCGCGGAAATCAGTAGCAAACACCTTCCCCGCCACGATAATCATATTCCCTGTTTCGGAGTCCAAACCCTCCATAGGCCGGACAGACCCACGAATGGAACTGCCCATATATATTTCTCCTGCCTCGTTTTTTTTCTTTCCCGCTGTCTGCTTCGGAGCTTCTACTGTCTGCCGGATTAATACTTCCTGCAAGTCATACGCCTTTTCAACCGCAGACGCCAGCTTTTCTTTTCCGTCCTTCAGGTCTTCACGCACAGTCAGTGCCAGTGACATGCGTCTCCGCTCCTTTTCCAGTTCTGCGGCGGTCAGATACGCACCGTCCATTTGTACCCGCAAATCATAGTCAAGCTGCAACGAATGAAACAATTCAAAAAAAGGTATTATCTGTGCCATTCTATCAACATCCTCTTCCGTTCTTAATAATCACAGTGCCTGAACAGGCGTCATTTTTTCAAGCACATCAGTTAAGCGTTCAGTGAGCGAATCTTCCAATGTGATTTTCTCAATTTCCTCCATTAGTGCATCGACCAACTGCTCCTGCGGGACCTTGCGCAAAATTTTTCCCTTCCGGAACACAAGCCCCTCACCTTTCCCGCCGGCGATACCCACATCTGCCGACGCCGCTTCCCCGGGACCGTTCACCGCACAGCCCATAACCGCTACGGTAACCGGCAGACGGCAGCCGGACAGACGGCGCTCTACCTCTTCCGCAATCGGGATTAAATCGATATTGGTCCGGCCGCATGTAGGACAGGAAATCAAATTTGGCACGTCCTGACGCAGTCCTGACGCCCGAAGAATTTTTTTTGCCGCGAAAATCTCCTCAACAGGATCGGCAGTCAGCGTCACACGCATAGTATCCCCAATGCCCAGGCACAACAGTCCACCGATACCCATAGCGGATTTAATCATTCCCATAGACAGCGTGCCTGCCTCGGTTACACCCAAATGGAGCGGATATGAACACTGTTCGCTCAGCAGACGGTAGGCGTGGATTGTCACAGGCACTGACGAGCACTTGACAGAGATACAGATATCATCAAAGCCGAATTTCTCCAGCAGCGCTGCATGACCTAGTGCGCTTTCAACCAGTGCCTCCGCTGTAGCGCCGCCGTATTTTTCTCTCAAATCCTTTTCCAAAGAGCCGCCGTTTACGCCAATCCGAATGGGAATCTTTCTTTCACGACAGGCGTCAGCAACCATTTTTACATGCACTTCCCCGCCGATATTGCCTGGATTGATCCGTATTTTATCCACGCCCTGAGTGGCGCACTCCAACGCTAGCTTATAATCAAAATGGATATCCGCCACCAGCGGGATATGAATACAGCTCTTAATCTTACCAATCGCTTTTGCCGCCGCCATATCCGGCACGGCAACACGCACGATCTCGCACCCGGCCTGTTCCAGACGCAGGATCTGCGCCACAGTAGCGGTAATATCATCGGTTTTTGTACTACACATCGACTGAATCGACACCGGCGCACCGCCGCCAACCGGGACATTCCCAACATATATCTGTTTTGTCACAGCAGCTCCCTCCTGTTTTAACTAATCAGCTTTCTGACGTCATTGAATGTCACAAAGAGCATCAATCCCATCAGCAGCGCAAAAAACACCATATTGATAGCAGCCTCATACTGGACTGGCATTTTCTTCTTGAAAATCTTTTCAGCAATCGTAGAGATTACCAAAAAGAGGATATGCCCGCCATCTAACGCGGGAACCGGCAGCAGGTTCATGACTGCAAGATTCACTGCGATCATTGCGCCGAAATAAGCGATATTTTCCAGTGCATCCCAAAACGTTGCGCTTTGAACTCCAACATCATTAATGGTAGACACAATCCCTACCGGTCCGGATAGATCTGTCACCCCCGCGCTGCCAGTAACCAGCATTTTCAAGCTGTACCAGACGATCCGCACAAAATCAATCGCATTATACCAAGTATATTTCAGCTTCAGCCCAAGCGTGGCTTCCTGCACTATGATGCTGCGGTAAAGACCATAGCCCTCATAGGTTCCGCCGTTGGTACTGTCCGTGTAGGTACTGACAGGCAAATGTTCCAAAACAACCTGCTCTCCCTCCCGCAGCACCACCAAATCAATCGGCTGACGGTTTGCCAGTGTCAGCAGCAACTCCACATCACTGGTCATATACACACGGGAACCGTTAATGGAATAGAAAATATCCCCCTCCTGAAGGCTTGCGTGGTTAACGCTCTCAAATTCCGGCGCTGTTCCGCTGATAACAGGAACTGTAAAGCCAGAAGCTTGACAGTTCAGAAACAGGATAATCAAAACACCCACCAGAAAGTTCATAACCGCACCGGCGGCAAATACAAATACTTTACCCCAAAACCCCTGGTTATTCATCCTGTGAGCGTCATCGGATTACTCGTCTTCACCCTCCATCGCCCAGTACCCGCCAACCGGCAGAAT
>CAMWSZ010000139.1 GCA_947177005.1 uncultured Clostridia bacterium
CTTCAACGGGACGGAGCAGAACCGTCCGGTTTTTACGGCAGGTCTCCACACTGCCGCACCGCACGCCTACGCGGGATACATCCTTTCTTGTCAGTCTGCCGGGCCATTTTGTGGAGTGGCAGGGCAGCTCGTGATTAGGTGTCTGCGCACACTGGTACACAGATTAGTTATAGGATAAACGAAGAACCGGCTTTTGTCAAGAAACGAAAAGAACTTTTGGAATTTTGTACACAATCCGGCAGAATTTCTGTACATTGTGACCAACACTCAATCGTCCCCGGCCAGTTTCCGGCCCATGAGCACGCCCATAACGGAAGCCATCATAAGGCCGCGGGTCCAGCCGCTGGAATCGCCCAGACAGTGCAGGCCGGCGATGTTGGTATTGAAATCCCCGTCCATTTTCACCCGGTTGGAATAGAATTTCAATTCCGGAGAATACAGAAGGGTTTCCGTAGAGGCGAAGCCGGGCACGACCTGATCCATTGCCTGAATGAAATTGATGATATTAATCATGGACCGGTAGGGCATTGCGGCCGTGATATCTCCGGCCACCGCGTCGGGCAGGGAGGGGCGGACGTTGGAAAAGGCCAGCTCCTTGGGCCAGGTGCGTTTTCCGTCCAGGATGTCCCCGAAGCGCTGCACCAGAATATGTCCCGCGCCAAGCATATTGGTCAGCTCGCCCACCTTTTGGGCATAGGCAATGGGTTGATTAAAGGGATAGGAAAAATTGTGGCTGCACAGAATCGCCAGATTGGTATTGTCGCTTTTCAGCTCCTTGTAGCTGTGGCCGTTGACCACTGCCAGATCGTTGTCGTAATTCTCCTGACTGACAAATCCCCCCGGATTCTGACAGAAGGTACGCACTTTATTTTTGAACGGCCTCGGGTAGCCCACCAGCTTTGACTCATACAGCACCCGGTTGACGGTCTCCATGACCTCGTTGCGCACCTCGACCCGCACGCCGATATCGACGGTTCCCGGCTGATGCGCGATATTGTGCTCCGCGCACAGGCTCTCCAGCCAATCCGCGCCCCGGCGTCCGGTGGCGATGATCGTATGCTTGGCCAAGATCTCCAGTTCATTTCCGGCGTTTCTCACCCGCACGCCGCGGCAGGTTTCGCCGTCTAAAATCAGGTCGGTACACTCGTAACCGAAAAGCAGCTCCACGCCCTTTTCCAGCAGATACTGTTCAATATCATAATAAAGTGTCTGGGCTTTTTCGGTGCCCAGATGCCGGATCGGGCAGTCCACCAGCTTCAAACCGGCCTGAATGGCTCGTTTGCGGATTTCCTTCACTTCCTCCGTATTGCCAAGACCCTCAATATGCGTGTCCGCCCCGAATTCCAGATAGATCCGGTCTGTGTAATGGATCGTTTCCTGGGCTTTTTCTGCGCCGATGAGGTTTGGGAGGTCGCCGCCCACCTCATAGCTCAGCGACAGCTTGCCGTCGGAGAACGCGCCTGCGCCGGAAAAACCGGTGGTGATATGGCAGTACGGCTTGCAGCTGACGCACTGCCCGGTTTTGCCCTTCGGGCACCGGCGGTCCTCTACGGCTTTTCCTTTTTCTACAATAATAATATTTGATTTACTGCCCTTTTTCAGCATTTCCAGCGCGGTAAAGATCCCGGCGGGACCTGCGCCGATAATCACGACATCTTTCTCCATAAAAACGGCAGCCTCCTTTGCGGTTTTTTACAAAATAAACTATACCGTCCAGCCGTCCGCTTGTCAAGTGCCGGTGAAAACAGATTGACAAATTCCAAACAGAAACGGTATAATCAGGAGAGAAAATAAAAATCAAAATAAGGAGAAACACTGTGGGAAAATTTGAGAAAATGCTGCTGCTCAGCGACTACGACAATACGATGTGCTATACCGAAAGCGCTCTGAACGGCGGCGAGGCCCCGGCAATCCACCCCCGGAACCTGGAGGCCATTCGTTATTGGATAGCGGAGGGCGGCACCTTTGCAATGGCAACCGGCCGTGCGCTGGGGGCGTTCCGGACAGCGGCGGAGGGCATCCCGATGAACGCCCCGGCGATTGTGGACAACGGCGCGGCAATCTACGACTTAAAGGAGGAGCGGTATCTCGTTGAGAGCTGTCTGCCGGACGTCTGTCTGGAGCATCTGGCGGCAATTGTACAAAAATTTCCGGAGGTATCACTGGAGCTGTACCACCCGGACGATTTGATCCAGATTGTCCACCTCGTCGAATGGAACAAACAGCACGCAAAACTGACTAATATGGGCTATGAGGTAATTCCGGAGGTGACGCCGCGGCTGATAAAACTGCCGCTGGTAAAGGCGCTTATCGTGGCGGAAATGGAGCTGCTGAAGCAAATTTATACATATATGGAGGAAATGGGCTGGGCATCGGAGTATGAGCTGATTTTTTCCAGCAGCCACCTGCTGGAGATGACCGCAAGGGGTGCGGACAAAGGGCAAATGGCGCTGAAATTGAAGGAGCTGTGCGGCTGTGACAAGCTGTACTGTGCCGGAGACCACGCCAATGATCTGCCCATGCTGCGGGCGGCTGACCGTGCTTTTGCGCCGTCCAACGCCATTCCGGCCGTGCTGGAATCCGGCGCGGCGGTGGTCTGCCATTGTATTGACGGTGCGCTGGGCGATATCGTGGAGATTCTGGACCGGGAATAGCGGATACGGACAAAAAATCCGGGACGGCATGATCTCCATGCCGTCCCCAAAAACATCAGTCGAGGCCCTCCCCGGCGTCACGGTACGCGCTGGCAAGCGGACTTTTCTGTTCCGCTTCCTTCTGGTAGCGTCCCACCACCGTCGAGGCCAATTCTACTGGCAGCAGCGTCCCGGCTCCGGCGACGCAGCCGCCCGGGCACGCCATGCCCTCCAGCAGATAGCCCTTGTATTTGCCTGCCTTTGCCATTGTCATCAGCTTCCGGCATTCCCGCAGGCCCTCCGCACCGGCGGTCTTGACCTCAAAATCCGGTGATGTCTCATGGATCAGGTCCGCCACCGCCTTCGCCACGCCGCCCGATACCGCAAACCCGCGGCCCGCGGCGGTGCCTTCCCGCATGGATTCGCCCTCAGGAATTGCCGCAAAATCGACCCCTTTCGCCTCTAACATGCCCTGCAATTCCTCGAATGTCAGCACAAAATCCACATCCGAACGGATTGTTTCCCGGATCGCCTCCAGTTTTTTGGCCGCGCACGGTCCCACAAAAACCACCTTGCAGCCGGGGAACTTCTTTTTCATCAGGCGTGCGGTAAATACCATAGGCGTCAGGGTCATGGAGATATTGCCGAACTGATTCGGGAACAGCTTTTCCACCATTGAGTGCCATGCCGGACAGCAGGAGGTGGCCATAAAGTCCTGTTTTTCCGGGACCTTTTCCATAAAGTCCTTGGCCTCCTCAATGGTACACATATCCGCCCCGACGGCAACCTCCACCACCCGGTCAAAGCCCAGCATTTTCATAGCTGTTGTAAACTTTTCCGGCGTAGACTCCTTGCCGAACTGGCCGATAAACGCAGGCGCGACAATTGCGATGACCTGATTGCCCTCCATGATCGACCGCACGACCTGATAGATCTGCCCCTTGTCCACAATGGCCCCGAACGGGCAGGTAACAAGGCACTGTCCGCAGGCGACGCATTTGTCCTGATCGATTTGGGCGCGGCCCTGGCTGTCCGAAACAATGGCGTCCATACCGCACGCGGCCGCGCAGGGGCGTTCCATATAAATAATGGCGTTATAGGGGCAGGCTTTCGCGCATTTGCCGCACTTGATGCACTTTTCCGGGTCAATCTGGCTCTTTCCGTTGACGAACGACACGGCCCCCTTCGGGCACACCTGCTGGCAGGACGCCGCCAGACAGTTCTGACAGTTTTCCGTCACACGGTACTGCTTCGTGGGGCAGGCATGGCAGGCGTAGGGGATGATATTGATGAGAGGCGGCTCATAGTACTGTTCCGCAATGGCGGCATGGTCCATTCCCTCCGTCATCAGGGACCGGGTCTGGACCGGACGGATGGACAGGCCCATTGCCAGACGCACGCGCTCGCCGGCAATGGCGCGTTCCAGAAAAATAGATTCCCGATGCAGGGCCTTGTCGCCGGGAACGATGATGTAGGGCAGGTCTTCAGCCTTTGTGTAGTCGCCGCCCTCGTAGGCCATTCGGGCAACCTCCGCAAAAACTTTTTTCCGGATGTTCGTGATGAGGGATGGGATACCTCGCATAATGCTTGCCTCCTTAGAAAATGGTTGTAGTCTCCGCCCAGTGTATCATATTTTTCCCCAAGAGTCCACAGCGGGAAAGGAAAAATTTCACCTTTCTTCCCGCTGTTCTGCAATAAAAACCGGAAAATTATGGAAGTTTCAGCACGGCGGCCTGCCGGGTCATATCCGGACGGAGTTCCAGTTCATTGGCAGGATACCGGCGGATGCGGTCCACAGGGTACTGCGCCAGAAAATCCTCCCGGGAGGTGAGAATTTCCAGGCCCCTGCCCTCCTCGCAGAAGTGCATGGGCACCACGACGCGGGGATTGACAGCGTCCGCCACGGCTTTTGCCTCCGTTTTATCGACGGTGTACGTGCCGCCTACGGGCAGGAGCAGGACGTCGCAGGGACCGATTTTTTCCAGCTGCTCTTTGGTGAGCTGATGACCCAGGTCGCCCAGGTGGACCACCGTGACGCCCTCGGAGGAGAAGCAGCGGACGGTGTTCCGTCCCCGGAGCGCGCCGCCCTGATTGTCGTGGAAGGTATCGACTTCAACGACGGTAAAGGGATTGACTTTCCCGGATGTAAGGGTTACTTCATCGGTGTAGGCGTGGTCGAAATGCCCGTGGCTGCAATAAACGGCGTCGGCCTCCGTGTGGACGTCGGGGAAACCGGGGACGTCCCGGAAGGGGTCCAGCAGCGCACGGAAGCCGTAGCTTTCCAGAATAAAGCAGGAGTGTCCCAGCCAAGTCAGTTTCATCATAAAAAACCTCCCTATCGTTTCATAAGAGTATCATTTTGTCATAAAAACAGGATACCAGATAAATATGAACAAATCAAGCTTTTCCCAAAAAAGACCGCCGCCCCCGGCAAAAAGGGGGCGGCGTTAAATATTTCTACAAAGGGATTAGAGACCTTGTGCGATCATTGCTTCGGAAATTTTCTTGAAGGCTGCGATGTCATTGCCGGCGATCAGGTCATAGCCCAGACCGTACTCCTCTGCCGCCGCCGCGGATGCGTCATAGATGCTGCTCATAATGCCGCGGAGTTTCTCGTCAACCTCCTGCCGGGACCAGCTGTAGCGCAGGCTGTTTTGAACCATTTCCAGCGCGGACACCGCCACGCCGCCGCTTCCCGCGGCCTTTGCACCGGCGGTCAGGATCTTCGGACTCAGCCGCAGCAGCTTCAGCGCCTCGGCGGTAGCGGGCATGTTGGCGGCTTCCACGTAATACCGGACGCCGTTGGCCAGCAGCAGCACCGCGTCCTCTGTCTGGATCTCGTTCTCCGTCGCGCACGGAATCGCAATATCGACAGGCACTTCCCAGGGCTTCTTTCCAGCATGGTACTCCACGCCGAATTTTTCGGCGTAGGCCGCCACCTTATCCAGGCCGCTGGCGCGCATGTCGCGCACGAAATCGAATTTTTCCTGCGTAGCCACGCCCTCCGGGTCAAACACATAGCCGTCGGGACCGGACAGGGTCACGACTTTTCCGCCCAGCTCCGCCGCCTTGCGGCAGACGCCCAGGCTCATGTTGCCGAAACCGGACACGGCGATCTTTTTTCCCTCGATGCTCTCGCCCTGATGCTCCAGCATTCGGGCCAGGAAGTACACGGTGCCGAAACCGGCGGCGTCCTGACGGATTTTGCTGCCGCCGTAGGTAAGGCCCTTGCCGGTCAGCGCGCCGCTTTCTGCACGGCCCGTCACGCGCTTGTACGCGCCGTAGAGGTAGCCGATCTCCCGCACGCCCACGCCGATATCACCGGCAGGGACGTCTGTGTCCGCGCCGATATAGCGGTACAGGTTGAACATGAAGCTCTGGCAGAAGCGCATGACCTCCCGGGCGGACCTGCCTCTGGGGTCGAAGTCCGAACCGCCCGCCGCGCCGCCAATAGGCAGGCCGGTCAGGGCATTTTTGTACGTCTGCTCAAAGCCCAGGAATTTCACCACGGAGGCGGTGACGGAGGGGTGGAACCGCAGGCCGCCCTTGTAGGGTCCAATGGTGCTGCTGAACTGCACGCGGTAGCCGTGATTGGTATGGGTTTTGCCCTCGTCGTCCTGCCAGGGAACCAGGAACGAAAACATACGCTCCGGCTCCACCATGCGGGACAGCACGTCCAGCCGTTCATAGACGGGCTTGTCAACCGCCGGTTCGATCATTTCCAGCCACGCCCGCACGGATTGCAGATATTCCGGCTCGTTGGGATACAGCTTGCCCAGACGTTCCGAAACGCTTGCGATATACTCGTTCATCTTGCCGCCTCCTTACACCACGCCATAGGCCAGCATGGAGTCGGCCACCTTCAGGAAGCCCGCGATATTTGCGCCCGCCACCAGGTCGCCGGGCATACCGTACTGTTCCGCGGCGGCGGAGGCGTTCTGATAGAGGTCGGTCATGATCTGCTTGAGATGCTCGTCAACCTCCTCGAAGGACCAGTAGAAACGCATGGAGTTCTGGCTCATCTCCAGCGCGGAGGTGGCCACGCCGCCTGCGTTGGCGGCTTTCGCCGGTGCGAACAGCAGGCCCGCGCCCTGCAGGGCGTCCACGGCTTCCGGGGTGCAGGGCATGTTCGCGCCCTCGGCCACGGCAAAGCAGCCGTTGGCGATCAGGGATTTTGCGGCGGTTTCGTCCAGCTCGTTCTGGGTGGCGCAGGGCAGGGCGATATGGCAGGGAATGGTCCAGATGCCCTTGCAGCCCTCGTGATACTCGGCCTCGGGATGCGTGTCAATATAGGCGCTGATGCGCTTGCGCTCCACTTCCTTGAGCTGCTTGATGCAGGCGAGGTCGATGCCGTTTTTGTCGTAGATATAGCCGCCGGAGTCGGACATTGCCACGACCTTTCCGCCGAACGCGGTAGCCTTCTCGCAGGCGTAAATGGCCACGTTGCCGGAACCGGAAATGACCACGGTGGAACCGTCAAAGCTCTTTCCGCCCTCGCGGAGCATGTTGTCGGCGAAGTAGCAGAGGCCGTAGCCGGTGGCCTCGGTACGGGCCAGGCTTCCGCCGTAGGAGAGGCCCTTGCCGGTCAGGACGCCGGTGAACTCGTTGGCAAGGCGCTTGTACTGTCCGAACAGATAGCCGATCTCGCGGCCGCCCACGCCGATATCACCGGCGGGCACGTCGGTATCCGGCCCGATATATTTGAACAGCTCTGTCATGAAGCTCTGGCAGAAACGCATGACTTCATTGTCGCTCTTGCCTTTGGGGT
>CAMWSZ010000140.1 GCA_947177005.1 uncultured Clostridia bacterium
GAGCGACACCCTGCTGGATTTTGCCTATCTCTATTTTGAGTATTTTTTCATAGGATCCGCTTGTTTCAAGCTGAGCTCGTTCAATTACCGTGGCTTGTATTCAACAAAATGTTGACTGTAATCCGATTTTTCTTTATAATAAGCATATCAACTACTACTCGCAGGAGGAAACTTGTATGGTATACCTCGCTCACATCTCTGAGGATCACCGGCGGCAGACGGTACTTCAGCATCTGGAGGGGACCGCCGGACTTTGCGCTCGCTTTGCCGCGCCGTTTGGCGCGGGGGAACTGGGGAAGCTGGTTGGACTGGCCCACGACATTGGGAAATACTCCGAGGCGTTTCAGCGCCGCCTGCAAGGGGAGGAACGGGTAGACCATGCAACCGCGGGAGCGTATGAGTGCTACCGGCGCAGACAAACTGCCGCAGCATTCTGTGTCGCGGGCCACCACGGCGGACTGCCGGACGGCGGCAGCCGGGGCGACAGCTCGGATCTTCCTACCTTCTTAGGCCGGATGCGAAAAGCTATGGAGGGGAAACTGGAGCCTTATGCTCCGTGGGAACAAGAGGTGTCTCTCCCACAGACTCCGGCATTTCAAAGCAAAAGCCTACTGGACGCATTCTTCTTTATTCGAATGCTGTATTCGTGTCTGGTAGACGCCGATTATCTGGATACCGAGCGTTTCATGACCGGCGAAACTCCCCTGCGTGGGTACGATGTCTCGATGGAGACCCTGTACCAGCGATTGGAGCGATACATTTCTGCCTGGTTTCCGCCACAGGGAGAGGTCAATACTCTGCGCTGCACTGTACTGGAGCAGTGTATCCAACAAGGCAGCGTCCAAAAACCGGGACTTTTTACCCTGACCGTTCCCACCGGAGGCGGCAAAACCGTGGCCTCCCTTGCCTTTGCGCTGCGCCATGCCTCCGCGCACAGGAAAACAAAAATTATTTACGTGATTCCCTATACTTCCATCATTGAGCAGACCGCCGGTATTTTTCAGAAAATCTTGGGAGCGGAAAACGTTTTGGAACACCACTCCAGTGTACGCTATGACACCGATTCCTTTGGCGCAGCCACACCGGAGGCGGCAAAACGGATGCGCGCCGCGGAAAACTGGGACATGCCGGTCATTGTCACCACGGCAGTGCAGTTTTTTGAATCCCTGTATGCCAATCGCTCATCCCAGTGCCGGAAGCTCCATAATCTGACCAACAGCGTGATCATCTTTGATGAGGCGCAGATGCTCCCTCTCCCCTATCTGCGCCCCTGCGTCTCCGCGATTGCCCAGCTGGTGGCGCATTACGGCGTCTCCGCTGTGCTGTGTACCGCTACACAACCAGCTCTGTCCCCGCTGTTTCAGGAATTTCTCCCCGGCGTTGTCATTCCTGAGCTGTGTGCAACATCCGTCATGCGCTCACCTGTATTTCAGCGGGTACGGTTTCAGAAGGCCGGAAAGCTCACTTGGCAGCAGCTGCACGAACGGCTTCAAAACGCCGCTCAGGTGCTCTGTATCGTCAACAGCCGGAAAAATGCGCAGTTGGTATTTGAAGGCATCCAGAGGGACGGCGGATTCCACCTGTCCACGCTGATGACCCCATCCCATCGCAAGGCGGTACTGGCCGAAATACGGAGGAGGCTGAAGGAGGGCCTGCCCTGCCGGGTGGTCTCCACCTCTCTCATTGAGGCTGGTGTGGACGTGGATTTCCCTTTGGTATTTCGGGAGGAGGCGGGGCTGGATTCCATTTTGCAGGCGGCGGGCCGGTGCAATCGGGAGGGCAGGCGCCCGGTCTCTGAGAGTATAGTCACCGTCTTCCGGGCAGAGACTGCACCCCCGCAGATATTTTCCGCTGCAATCGCAGCCGGGCAGGAGGCCATGGACCGTTACGACGATCTATCCGACCCGGATGCCGTCTCGTGCTACTTCCACGCACTTCTGGACCTGAAAGGCCGCGAGGCTCAGGACCAAAAGGGAATTCTGCTCCGGATTCAGAAGGGCGGCTTCCCCTTCCGCACGGTAGCGGAGGAATTCCGGCTTATTGAACAGGATACCCATACCGTCTACATCCCCATAGGTGATGGTGAGAAGCTTGTAGAGCGGCTCCGGCAGGGAGAACGCTCCCGGCAGCTGTTTCGGGAACTGGGGCAGTACGGAGTATCGGTCTACGCGCAGCAGTTCCAGATACTGGATGAGGGCGCTGCATTGGAACTGTTGGAAGACGGCAGTGCCATTTTGACCGATTTGTCGCTCTATTCCGATGACACCGGCCTTACGCTGAATGTGGACAGTGAGAGGTTTATGATATAGTAAAAAAGTACCAAGGCGGAAACATATGTTTCCGCCTTGGCTGAGATTATCTACTCTGTTTCTACTCCTGTTTCAATCCGCGCATATTGCGACACTTTAATTATACACCCCCACCTGCCTGTTTGCAATAAACAAATTCGTGCATATAAAATTTCAGGAGAAGAAATAGAGTATTGGGTATTGACACGCCCGCTAAAATGTACTATACTTTGACATGGAAACGGAAGGGACTTCAATTCTGATATGCAAAGTACGCAGTGCAGTGTTGTAAGCTTACCTTACAAGCAAACGGCGGATTGATCGTCCACCCGTGATATATTGCACTAAGAGAAAGGAGTGAACGACATGCCCATCTGCATCGAGGTCTGGGGAGGATACGCCTGTTTCTCCCGTCCGGAGATGAAGGTAGAACGAGTCAGTTATGACATCATGACGCCCTCTGCCGCACGAGGGCTGATTGAAAGCATCTATTGGCATCCTGGCATTCGCTGGGTGGTGGACCGCATCCATGTACTTGCCCCGATCCGCTTCACCAATATCCGGCGCAACGAGGTCAAATCCACCATCTCTGCCCGCCCGGTCAGGACGGTCATGGAGCGCGGACAGGGGGAACTCTATCTGGTAACCTCCCAAGATATTCAGCAGCGGGCCTCCTTGCTGCTGCGGGACGTGCGCTATGTAATCGAGGCACACTTTGACATTCTCCCGGAAAAGGCCACGGCGGGGGATAACCCCGGCAAATTCCAGGATATTGTGACCCGGCGTATTGCCAAAGGGCAGTTTTATCACCAGCCCTGTTTTGGCTGCCGGGAATTTCCCGCCCACTTCGCCCCCTGCCAGACGATCCCGTCCAGTCCGGAGGAGCTGCGCGGGGAGCGGGATCTGGGCTATATGCTCTACGATATGGACTACACGGATCCGAAAAACATCCGCCCCCTGTTTTTCCGGGCAGTCCTCCGCGACGGTGTGCTCCATGTGCCGCCTCGAAACAGTGAGGAGGTGCGGGGATGATCTTGCAGGCGCTGGTGCGGCACTATGAGGATCTGACCGCACAGAACCTGATTGCATCCCCGGGCTGGAATCAGGTAAAGGTTTCCTATGCGCTGGAACTGGATGAGCAGGGAACGCTGCTCCGTGCTGCATCTATCCAGGAGGCTGTGACGAAAGGGAAGAAAACAGTCCTCGCGCCCCGGCTTATGGAGCTGCCCGCTCCAGTCAAGCGAACGGTGGGGATTGCCGCCAATTTCCTGTGTGACAACGCCTCTTACATCCTTGGATTTGACGGAAAGGGAAATCCGGAACGAGCCAGAGAATGCTTTGCCGCCTGCAAGACGCTTCATGAGCAGCTTTTGTCCGGCGTGAATGCACCGGCGGCAAAGGCACTGCTGGCATTTTTCCGCTGCTGGGACCCGGAACAGGCGGCGGGACACCCGGCTATCCAAGACGAAATTAACGGCGTCTTGGCAGGAGCTAATCTGGTATTCCGCTTCCATGGCGCTTTTATTCATGAGGACCCTTCTGTCCGTCAGGCGTGGCAGGCCCACTATGACACGGATACTGGCGGTTCAAAGATGATCTGTCTGGTCACTGGCCAGGAAACTTCCGTGGAAGCGGTTCATCCCGCTATCAAGGGGGTGCAGGGCGCTCAGTCCAGCGGCGCAGCGCTGGTATCCTTCAATGCACCCGCTTTCTGCTCCTACGGAAAAGAACAGAATTTTAACGCCCCAACCGGCAAATACGCCGCTTTCGCCTATACCTCGGCCCTGAACCATCTGCTGGCGGACCGGGAGCATCTTTTCCGTCTTGGCGACACCACGGTAGTCTGCTGGGCGGAGGGTGGCGAACCGGCCTTTCAGGACGCCTTTGGCGCGTTTACCTTCGGTGCGCAGTGCAGCTATACTGAGACGGAGCTGCGGAGCATGGTGGAAAAGCTGCTGCGCGGCAGTCCGGTCCTGTTTGACGAGACCCTTTTGGACCCGGACAGGCCCTTCTATATTTTGGGATTGGCTCCAAACGCTGCGCGTCTGTCTGTCCGCTTTTTCCTGCGGAACAGCTTTGGCGGTTTCCTGGAAAATGTCCGGCAGCACTACGACCGTCTGAATATTGTCAAACCTGCCTACGACAAATTTGATACCCTGCCGCTGTGGAAGCTGCTGGGGGAGACGGTTAACCAGAACGCCAAAGATAAGGCGGCCTCTCCCAACATGACCGGTGCGGTGCTGCGCTCAGTGCTGATGAACGAGCCGTACCCGGCGACGCTGCTCCACGGCGCACTGCTCCGCATCCGGGCCGAACGGGAGATCACCCGGGGCCGGGCCGCCATCCTGAAGGCTTATTATCTCAAGCGAGCTCATCCAGACATTCCAAAGGAGGTTTTGACTGTGTCACTCAATCCTGACAGCACCAATATCCCCTACACCCTCGGGCGGCTGTTCTCCGTGCTGGAGGCGGTCCAGTCCTCCGCCAACCCCGGGATCAACGCCACCATTAAAGACCGGTATTTCAACGCCGCGTCTTCTACGCCGGGCCATATTTTCCCGATCCTGCTGAATCTGTCCCAAAAGCATATGAGAAAACTGGAGGGCGGACTGCGCGTCTACTACGAAAAGCAGATCACCCAACTGACCGGCGTTCTTTCCGAGACATTCCCGCCCCGGCTGAATCTGCCCCAGCAGGGCGCGTTTCAGCTTGGATATTACCATCAAACCCAGAAGCGATATGAGAAAAAGGAGGAAAACGACAATGCCTGACCCTATCCAAAACCGATATGAATTTGTCATCCTGTTCGACGTGGAGAACGGCAACCCCAATGGAGACCCAGATGCGGGCAATATGCCCCGGGTAGACCCGGAAACCGGTCTGGGCTTGGTAACGGATGTCTGCCTGAAGCGGAAAATCCGCAACTATGTGGAGACCGTAAAGGAGGACGCGCAGGGCTTCCGTATTTACATCAAGGATGGCGTGCCGCTCAACCGCAGCGACCTGGAGTCCTTTGCCGCTCTGGATGTCACGGAAAAGACGGTCAAGGAAAAGAAAAAGGCCGACCCGGATCTGGACCGCAAGCTCCGGGACTGGATGTGTCAGAACTTCTTTGATATTCGCACATTTGGCGCGGTGATGACTACTTTTACCAAAAACGCCCTGAATTGCGGACAGATCCGCGGCCCTGTCCAGCTCAGCTTTGCCCACAGCGTGGAGCCTGTCGTCCCTCAGGAGGTGACCATTACCCGCGTGGCCATTACCACCGAGGCCGACGCGGAGCGGAAAGGGACCGAAATGGGCCGTAAGTACATTATCCCCTACGGCCTGTACCGCTGCGAAGGCTATGTTTCCGCCAATCTGGCCCGCAAGACCACCGGATTTTCCGAGGAAGATCTGGACCTCCTGTGGGACGCGATCCTGAATATGTTTGAGCACGATCACTCCGCCGCCCGGGGCAAAATGGCGGTGCGGGAGCTGATTATCTTCCGGCACGACTCTGAACTGGGATGCGCTCCGGCCTGGAAGCTCTTTGAGTCCGTGAAGGTGGAGCGGACAGATCAGGAGTCCCCCGCCCGCTCCTATCGGGACTACCAGGTCACGGTGGACGAGACGGCTCTGCCTGCCGGCATCACCTGCCGGCGTATGGCATGAGCTGGCATGAAGAGGATTGGCTCCAGCTGTCGGGAGTGCAGCACTTTGCCTTCTGCCGCCGCCAGTGGGCACTGATCCACATTGAAAACCAGTGGGCAGAGAACTTCCGAACTGTGGACGGCCATCTTATGCATGAGCATGTCCACGATCAGGAGTCCCGGGAGAGCCGGAGAGACCGCCTGACCGTCAGAGGGTTGGCGGTCCATTCCGCGGAACTTGGCGTTTCCGGCCAATGCGACGCAGTGGAATTTGTCAGGGACCCCAACGGCATTCCTCTCCGGGGACGGGAAGGACTTTGGACCGTTTACCCCGTGGAGTACAAACGGGGCCGGCCTAAAGCGCACAAAGCGGACGAATTGCAGCTATGCGCACAGGCCATGTGTCTGGAGGAAATGCTCTGCTGCACCATCCCGGAGGGGGCGCTCTATTACGGGGAATCCCGCCGCCGGACAGTGGTTCAATTTTCGCCGGAGCTGCGTGGACAAGTCCGGGACAGTCTGGCAGAGATGCACGAGCTGTACCAGCGGCAGCACACGCCAAAGGTCAAGCCGGCCAAGACCTGTAACGCCTGTTCGCTGAAGGAACTATGCCTGCCAAAGCTGCCTGGCCGCAAAAAAGTAGCGGATTACCTGTCCGCCGCTATGGAGGGCTGAAATGAAACATTTGCTCAACACGCTCTATATTTTGTCAGAGGACATTTACCTGTCTCTGGATGGAGAAAATGTTGTGGCCAACCGGAACCAGCAGGCGGTGGCCCGCTACCCCCTCCATACTTTGCAGAATATCATCACCTTTTCCTATTCCGGAGCTTCGCCTGCCTTAATGGGCGCCTGTGCAGAGCGCCAGACTGGCTTGGCTTTCTGTACACCGCAGGGACGGTTCCTGGCCCGTGTGTGCGGAGAGGGAAGCGGAAATGTACTGCTGCGCCGGACGCAATACCGTATCGCGGACGACCCGGTTCAGTGCTGCCGGGTCAGCCGCACCATGATCTTTGGCAAGCTGTTCAACTCCCGCTGGAGCATTGAGCGTACCCGCCGGGATCATAGCCTGCGGGTGGACGGCGAGAAACTGGCTTCCGCCTCCCGGCAGATTTATGGACTGCTGCCCCAGGTCAGGGCAGCAGCAGATCCCCAAGAATTGAGAGGACTGGAGGGTGTAGGAGCCAGCGCCTATTTCAAGGTGTTTGACGAGATGATCCTGGGGGACAAGGACACCTTCTTCTTCCATGGCCGGAGCCGCCGGCCGCCGCTGGATGCCGTCAACGCCCTGCTGTCCTTCGCGTATAGCCTGCTGGCCCATGACTGCGCCTCCGCTCTGGAAAGTGTGGGACTGGATTCCTATGTGGGATTTCTGCACCGGGACCGTCCGGGGCGGACCTCGTTGGCACTGGACCTGATGGAGGAACTGCGGCCCTGCATGGCGGATCGATTTGTGCTTACGCTCATCAACAA
>CAMWSZ010000141.1 GCA_947177005.1 uncultured Clostridia bacterium
AGATCAATTCCCTAAATCTAAGTCCACATAAAGCACCGCGTGCAAGTAGGGATTTATATTTTAAAATCTTTATTTCACAAAATCCAAGAAATATGTTATACTGATAATCACACGAAGAGAAAGGCGGTGAGCAAGTGGCTAAGAAGAACAAATACCAGTTTGACAGTAAAATTCATATATATCGGGCCACAAAAAGAATGACACAACAAGAGCTTGCCGATTTGGTGGGTGTTTCAAGACAGACGATTATGCAGCTTGAAAGAAATCGTTATAATCCCTCTATGCTGTTGGCATATAGCATAGCAAAAGTGTTTGATGTAACGATTGAAGATTTATTTGACTTCAAGGAGGAGGAAAAATGATTGAAATAATCAATAAGATCGCAGGCAACAGGACGGTGTTTGTTGTAGGGGTAATTTATGGGACCCCAATTACAATTGCGCTGCTTGTTTTATTTTTTGTGAAATCATCACGGGATGAAAGAGGACGGGCAATCATCGGGAAAGCAAGCATCATTGCCATGGTTACGTTCATTCTCATCATCAATTTTGTGGCTAAAATCTGGGATAACATTACGATAAACTACCTTACATCAGCCTGCTTCATTCAATGGATATACGACATTATACTTACGGTTGAGGTTGCTGCAATCTTGATATACAAGAGAATTGGATAGTGAAAATCATTCTTGCTTGTCACTGAAGAGATGAGCAAGAAATTTTTCATATAAATAGTATGAAATAGTTGACATTTAAATAGAAATAGATTATACTCTTATCAGGGCAAGCAATTCTCACTTTATCTGGCCCATGAAAGGAGAAATAAATGATGGAAGATTTATGGCCGCTAATTGTTTTTGTTTTGTTCGTTTCAGGCGGCGGCTGTACATTGGCAGGTACATGGTGGCATAGAAACAAAAAAAAGAAAAAGGATGCCGGCGAACATCAGAGCAGTAAATAGCAAAACCAACCGAACCAGTCAACGGCAAGATGAACGGACTGTGTCCGTCGATGACAATCCACCTGTTTTTGCAGTCAGGCAGCTACGGGGCGGCAGCACTCTTTGCTGCCGCCCCGTACATCATAAAAAGCAGTTATTCCGTCACTTCGACAATAGAGTATCAGCAACCCTAAACTGATAGGAGAATTATGAACCAGCCTTGTTTTTCTCAGCCGGACATGTTATGATATCCTATATCTTGACCAATCCTGGGAAAAGGAGAAAAAAGTATGATATACAAGGACTTCCAAGACCTGAAGCTGTCCATGCTGGGACTGGGAACCATGCGCCTGCCGCTTGTGGACGGTAAGGACGCCGTGATCGACGAACCCGCCGCACAGCAGATGATCGACACCGCGCTGGAGCAGGGGGTGAACTATTTCGATACCGCATGGGGATATCACGGCGGAAATTCCGAGCTGGCTGTGGGCCGCGCACTGAAAAAGCATCCCCGAAAAAGCTTTTATCTGGCGACCAAATTCCCCGGCTATGATGTGAACAATATGGACAAGGTAGAGGAAATTTTCGAGAAGCAGCTGGAAAAATGTCAGGTGGACTATTTCGACTTCTATCTCTTCCATAACGTCTGCGAGGCGAATATTGACGCCTACTTAAACCCCCAATACGGCATTTATGACTATCTTACCAGACAGAAAGCCAATGGGCGTATCCGGCACTTGGGTTTTTCCGCCCACGCCAGCGTGGAGGTAATGGAGCGCTTTCTGGACGCCTACGGCGGCGCAATGGAATTCTGTCAGATCCAGCTCAACTATCTGGACTGGACGCTGCAAAACGCCAAAGCGAAGGTAGAACTGCTCAACGCCCGCAAGATCCCCATTTGGGTCATGGAACCGCTGCGGGGCGGGCGTCTGGCCAATCTGCCCCGGACCGCCGCCGGAAAACTGAGCGCCCTGCGTCCAGACGAAAAGACGCCTGCATGGGCGTTCCGGTTTTTGCAGGCGGTGCCCGGCGTGACAATGATCCTCTCCGGCATGTCCAGCATGGAGCAGCTGACCGATAACCTGCACACCTTCCAAACCGATGCGCCGCTGAATGCATCGGAACAGGAGGCATTGCAGGCGGTGGCGGACGAGCTGCTGAAAAAGAAAACCCTGCCCTGTACAGCCTGTCATTACTGTGTCAGCCACTGTCCCCAGGGGCTGGATATCCCCGCGCTCATCAGTATCTATAACGACCACCTGTTCAGTGACGGCGGCTTTGTACCGTCCATGCTGGTCTCCTCCATGCCGGAGGAAAAACGTCCCGGCGCCTGTGTGGGATGCCGCAGCTGTGAGGCGGTCTGTCCGCAGGAAATAAAAATTTCGGAGGCAATGGCGGATTTCAGCGAAAAGCTGAAATAAAATGACGCTGGGCTTTTCTCAGAAAAAATCTTCTCTTCCTTGAATAAAAAACCAGCCAGCAGCGCAAACTGTGGCTAGAGACGCTTCACCGCGCCCGAAAATCTCCGCCCTACCGGCGGACAGGATGATGAAAGGAAGAGATCGTATGGAAAACAGAGGAAAGCGGCAGGCTTCCTCCATTTTCGGCGGCATGGGCTTCTACATAGCCCTGCTCATCTGCGTACTCGCAGCCGGAGTGGTTGGCTATTATGCCCTGCTGAACGACAACACCGTATCCCCCGACCCCGCATCAATGGAACTGGTCATAGACCCGATCACCCCTGACCCCGTCCAGAGCGTGACCGCCCCCGACCCTGAACCTGCACAGCCGGTCATTTCACCGGAACCGGTAACAGTACCGGCGAAAACAACGCCGCAGGTTGTGGCGAACGACCCGCCGGTCCCGGTCTCAATGCCGGAGACGGTCCCGGAGGAACCGGAAATGATCCTGACGCCGGTGCTGGGCGAGACTGTAGCGGTTTTCTCCATTGACCGGCTGGCCTATGACGCCACCCTGGGCGATTGGCGCACCCATGACGGAATTGATATCCGCGCTGCGGCCGGAGATGCCGTTGTCGCCGCTGCGGCCGGGACGGTGCTGTCCGCGGAGAACGACGACCGGTTGGGTACTACCGTCGTCATCGACCACAACAACGGTTATGTTACCACCTATGCCAGCTTGCAGGAGGAGGTGCCTGTGCTGGTAGGCGACACGGTGGAGGCCGGGACAATCCTGGGAACCGTGGGCAACACCTCGCTGTCTGAGGCGGGACTGGGCGCACATCTCCACTTCAGCGTGAAAAAAGACGGCACAGCCATTGATCCCGCAGAATTTTTAGAAGAACCGGCTTTTTCAGCCGAATAAAGTGCTGATAATTTGCAGCGCCCCCTCCTGAGACGGGAGAGGGCGCTGTCATGCTTTGCGCGGACGCCGCATATCTATTGGGTAAAACCACAACAGTAAAAAAGGAAGGATTGCGGTATGAAACGGATTTTATCTGGCCTGCTGGCCCTGCTGACCCTGCTGTCGTTATCGCCCGCCGCCCGTGCGGAGGAGCTGGCGGTGACCAGCGAGGCGTGCGTCCTCATGGAGAAGACTACGGGACAGGTGCTGTACGCGGTCAACGAACACAAGCAGCTGGAACCCGCCAGCGTCACAAAGATCATGACGATCCTGCTGGTCATGGAGGCAATTGACTCCGGCGCACTGCATTATGACGATCTGGTGACTGCCTCCGCACGGGCGTGCTCCATGGGCGGGAGCCAGATCTGGCTGAAGGAAAACGAACAGCTGACCGTGGAGGATATGCTGAAGGCGGTGTGCGTGGTATCGGCGAACGATTGCAGCGTTGCGCTGGCTGAGCATCTGGCGGGCAGTATGGAGGCGTTTACCGACCGGATGAACGCCCGCGCGGAAGAGCTGGGGATGACGGACACCCACTTTGTCAATCCCACCGGCCTCCCGGCGTCTGGCCACGTGACCAGCGCCTATGACATTGCGGTCATGAGCCGGGAACTGATTCTCAATCATCCGGACATCCGGCGCTTTACCACCATATGGATGGATACCCTCCGGGGCGGCGAATCCGGCCTCACCAATACCAATAAACTGATCCGCTTCTATGAGGGGGCAACAGGACTGAAAACCGGCAGTACCAGCAGCGCACAGTACTGCCTGTCCGCCACGGCGGAACGGGGCGGCATGGAGCTGATTGCGGTGATTTTGAAAGCGCCCACCTCCGTGCAGCGTTTTGAGAGCGCAAAGGTTCTGCTCAACTACGGCTTTGCGGCCTATGCGCTGGTGACGGCCGACCCGCCGGAGCCCCTGCATGAGATCCCGGTCACATTGGGGGAGGCGGCGTCTGTCAAAACGCGCCTGGAGGGCGAGAACACCTTCCTGACAACAAAGGCCAAAGCAAGCGGGATTGAGGTACAGATCGAGATGGAGGAGGAGCTTGCCGCGCCTGTGGAGGAGGGACAGCAGGTGGGACGCATGACCGTCTCCTCCAACGGAGAAGCGCTGGCGGTACTTCCCATTGTGACACAGCAGGCCGTCCCCCGGCTGACCTACTGGCAGCTGTTCCAACGGTGCCTGCAAATGGCGTTCTGCGGGGGTTAAGGCTGTTTTTTCAGCCGGCCGCTGAACTGCTTTTTTATTTCACCCGGCTTTGACGGCAGCTCCTGCAAATCCTTTTTGAGCATTTTCAGTCCGCCGGGGCGCAGATACAGGTCCAGCGGACGGGCGGTCAGGTTCATCAGCAGCACGGCTATACAGATCCCCTCATTGCCGGGGGCGATATAACGAAACAGCACAGTCAGTGCGCCGCAGCCGGCGCCGTAGATCATCTGGCAGGCCGGACGTATGGGAGATGTGGCATAGTCCGCCGCCATGAAAAACGCCGCCAGCACCAGTCCGCCGCCCAGAAGATTGTACAGCATCCAGTCCGCGGGGGCGTTGCCGCGTGGGAACAGAAACAGTAAAACTGCCGCTGTGCCCAGATAGCATACCGGGATCCGCCAGGAGATGACGCGGCGTACAATCAGGTACACACCGCCAAGCAGCAGGAGCAGCGTACAGACCTCCCCGACAGCGCCGCCAGTCAGACCGGCCAGCATCTCCGGCAGGCCGTATAGCTCCTGTAAGCCCGCCAGATCGTTCTGCCGCAGCAGAGACATAGGCGTGGGGCTTGTGACGGCGTCGGGGACGCCCCAGAGCGGGACGGAGGTGCGGGGCCCTACGGTCACGGACATCTTTCCGCTCCAGAAAAGCAGCAGCGCACGGGCGGCCAATGCGGGATTGAGCAGATTTTTCCCGATACCGCCCCAGAGCTGCTTGATGAGTACAATGGCGAAAAAATCGCCCAACAGCAGCAGTTCATAGGGAGTTGTGACAGGGCAGGTAAAGGCAATCAAAACGCCGGTCACAGCGGCGCTGAGGTCTCCGGCAGTGATATCTTTTTTACATATGGCCCGGTACAGCAGCTCAAACACACAGCATCCTCCGGCGGATATCAGGACATTTGCCAGGGCACGTATGCCGAAATTGAACACCGCAAAGCCCAACGCAGGAAGCAGTGCGGTCAGGACCTCGCCCATAAGCTGCCGGGTTCCGGACCGGGTACGGATATGCGGCGCGGCGGAAGCCGTTAGCTTTAAGTCATTATAGTTCATGTTTTTCCGCCTCCCTTTTTCACGCGCTGTTTTCCGGTCTGGAAGGACTGTGTCAGATTGAGCCGGCCCGGACAGACGTAGGAACACATGCCGCACTCCGTACAGCGGAGGATTCCCATGTCCTTCAGGATATCCGGCTGTTCTGCGTACTGAAGAAGCAAAAACGGCTCCAATTTTTCCGGACACACGACCCGGCACCGGCCGCACCGGATACAGGCCGGATGTGCGGCGGTACGTTCCTCGTCTTTGCAGAAAGCCAGAACAGCGGGGGTATTTTTTTCAATGGGCACGTCCAAATCAGTCTGGGCGTGTCCGGTCATGGGACCGCCTGTCAGGATTTTAAAGGTTTTTGGCTGAACCCCGCCGCAGGCGTCCAGCAAGAAACGAATGGGGGTTCCGACAGGACAGAGCAGATTTTTCGGCTCAACCACGCCGGAACCGGATACCGTAACCACCCGGTGCGTGAGGGGTTTGCCCAAACAGACGGCGTCGTACATAGCGGCGGCATCGGCAGCGCCGAACACAGCGCAGCTGTCATGGCTGTATCCGGCGCGGCGTGTATACGGCACGTCCGCCACCGCCGGAGCCTTATCCTGCCGGATCTTCTGCTGCAAAAGCCCGGCGGCGTCTCTGTCTCCGCAGGCAATATGCACACGGTCAACGCCGAACAGGCGGGCCAGAATCCGCGCCCCGCCCAAGACTGCCCCCGGACGTTCCAGCAGCAGACGGCGGCGGCAGGTGAGATACGGTTCGCTCTCACAGCCGTCGATCAGCACGGCCTGAGCCTTGCCCCGGACGCCCAAAGGGTCTAAGCCGGTCAGACCGGCCTCCCGGAGCAGAGTGACGGTCTCCTCCGGCGGCAGGCTTTCCGGATTCAGCGGGGCGCGTACCGCTGGGCAGAGGGCGTTTTTGCGGTCGTTCTCCACGACGACGCAGAGTGACGCCTCCCCGGTACAGCGGCGTCTCTGTTCCACCGCGGCCACGCGGCCCGACACAGGCGTATGGACCGGGATGTTGTGCCGCGCTTCGCCGATTCTCTGCCCGGCTGTGACGTAGTCTCCGGCCCGCACGGCGGGTCTTCCGGCCACCGGCAGTACGGCCACCGGTGGCGGCGGCAGCTTTTCAATCGGCTTATTATAGGAAGCGGCCTTCTGCTCCGGCAGGCCGCCTGAAAAAATAAAGGGCATAAAAGTTAATACTCCTTATAAGGATTAGAGAAATGTCAAAACATAGTGATATATTCCATTTAACATCATACTCCCAAATCCCCCCGTTTGTCCACCCCCAAAAATCACCGCCCCGCCTCTTTTCACAGAGGCAGGACGGCGCTGTTTTTTACATCTTCTGCACTTGATCGAACATTTTTGTGATTTCCTGATCCGGCTCACTGGTGGCCAGACTCACCACAACAATTGCAACCGACGCCACAATAAAGGCGGGGAGCAGCTCGTAAATGGCCCACGCGCCGCCCATTGGCGCAACGAGGTACTTCCAGACGAACACCATTACGCCCCCGGCAATCATACCGGCCAGCGCGCCCTGACGGTTGGAGCGTCTCCAGAACAGGGCGAACAGCATAACGGGACCGAAGGACGCGCCGAATCCTGCCCAGGCGAAGGATACGACCCGAAACACAGAGCTGTTGGGGTCCCAGGCCAGGATCACGCCGATGACTGCAATGGCGACAACGGTGCCCCGTGCGGCCAGAATGGAGGTCTTTTCACGCATTTTGACGCCCAAAAATTCCTCCAGCAGGTTCTGCGATACACTGGAC
>CAMWSZ010000142.1 GCA_947177005.1 uncultured Clostridia bacterium
TTTTTTTACCTCCTTTTCGTCTTTGTGCTCATAGAAAATTTTGAAATGCTGCATCTTGGGCGGTGTCGGCAGGTCGTAGGGCCTGCGGCTCTTCCACTCGATTACAACTTGTTCAATGCCCATATCCAGTCCCTTGAGAGAGGGGTCTTTGAGGCGCAGCTTTTCCTTTGTCAGTTCTCCGTCCTCGTTAATGAGCGGAACATAATTCTTTGCCCGCTTGAGGGCGGTAAGGATTGACAGGGCGATGGAATGAGCCTGCTCGGTTGTCTTTGCAAATACCTTGATGTACCATGCGTATTCGGAGGCATAGGTACGAAAGGTTTCCCCGCCTGTGGTGATTTCCGGCTGCGGGAAAAAGAGTGCGGGGCTGTGGAAGTCCTCCGGCAGGTTCCAGTAATAATAGCTGATATCTCCGGCTATACGCTGTGCAAATGCGATGATGCTTGCAATCTCCTGTTCCAGATCCACGATGCACCCCCTATCCAAAGTAGTCGTCAATCCATTGTTGCAGCTTGGCATTCAATGCCGCCGGACAGATGCGCTCCATAGCATGAAGCGCCGCCTCCCAAAAGTGAAGCCCCTCGACCCATTGATACTTTAAGATCATAAACTCGTCAGAGGAAGGGTCGTAAATAAAGCGGTTGCCCTGCCAATAGCCCGGTATATACCGTGCCTGCTCCCCATTCCATAGTTTGATATGTTTTGTTGTGGAAGGGTCGAACGTGCGGTGCCCGTCGTTGACATAGCTGGCATACACGAGGCTTGAACCGACCTCCAAGGTAAGGCCGTCGTCCTCATAGCGCCAGATATTGTCCACTCCGTTACGGGTGAAGCTGGAAACCAGTTGCCCGTATCCTGTATCCTTGTTGCGGTTGATAAATTCGTCCTGTACAATGCGGAGAAATTCTTCTCCCAGTCCCTCAAGGAATGTTTGAAAATCCCTGCGAAAATCGCTCTGTGCGGCTTTTTCCATGCGTTGAAAGAAGGTTTTGAACTCGCTCATGTCAACTTCTATTGTAGCCATTAGAGCGGTTTCTGCGCCTCCTCCCGCTTGATGTAGACAAACAGGTGATGTCCCCGGACGTTGACGGGCTGCTCCGCTGTATACGCAAGCCCGGTCGCGCAGTCGATGATCTTGTCATTGAGCCGCACGTCCGTCCCGATGGGGAGAGTGAGCTTGATTTTCGCGTCCATGAGGTTCGCCGGGGCTGTTTGCGTGACGGTAACATTGCGGGATTCTATTCCGAAGTGACAGGTCTGACCCGCGATGTCCGGCTCCTCCGGGTAGGAAAAGGAGGGAGAGGCCGCCAGCCCATAGCCGGGGGACTTGCCCTCCTTTTTGATATGGTAAATGTCACAGGTGTGATTGAGTAATGCCTCTAAACTCATAGTTGGCCTCCCTACAGTTTTCTCATACGCATAGTCACGCCGGAGCGTGGTTCTGCAATAAGATATTCGTCCAGCAGCGCACCAAGGTCGAGCGCCTTTACCAAGTCCTCGAATGTGCCCTCGCCTGCGGTGTAGGAGTAGTCGTCGAAGGTTTCGGACTTGACTGCGCCGCCGCCCGTTTTCTTGAGCTGGTGGGAATAGGAGGCATACGCCTCTGCCAGCAGAATAACGGCAGTTTTGATCGGGGAGGGGATTGCGTCGCAGTCGGTGAATTTGTTGTGTGTGTAGGAAATGACATATTGTTCCGCCCTTGCGATATCCACCTCCAGACGCGCCTTGGTGCGTTCCCGCACAGCTTCAACCTCTGTATAGTCCCTGACATCTTTAGGAAGTACCCACGGCCTTACAGCCATAAGACGGCACCTCCTTTACTCCCGCATGAGATCGAGCATGGTGTAGCTGCCCCCGTTGGCGACGCAGATAGCCTCCAAAACGTCCTCTTTGGTTGTAGGAACGCCCTCAAGGGAAATGCCGTTCTTTTCGGCAAACGCGGTCAGTTCCTCAAGGCTCAGTTCTGCCAACTCCTCTACAGTAATGGCCGGGGCACTGACTTTCTCTGCGGCGATGGCTGCAATAATGGACGCCTTGTCCTTGCATCCCTTAATATCAACGCCCATATCCGCCGCCAGCGCACGCAGTTCAACGACAGTCATATCCTCAAGCTGCTCCCGGTCGAGATGGCCCAGCACTTCCCCGGCAGGCGGGAGGGTTGCGGTCTTCTGCTCCCAATCAGGCAGAAAATCGGGGACCTTTTGTTCCTCTACAAGTTTGAAGAAGCCGGAGGCCACCGCGGCGTCTGCGGTGGCCTTATCCGCGGTATATACGTTCGGCTGCTGCCGGGTGGCCTTGACCGTTCCGGCTGCGTTGCAGTAGGAACGGCCCCTGCATAATTTCAGATGGTACATAGCCCGCTCCTTTCCTTACTTGAGACCCGTGATAATGGCCGTCGCGTCCAGCTCCTCAATGATCGTATCGAAATCGAGGTGAATAACGTAGAAGCGCTTATCCTGCATGATGGCCTCTTTGCCCTCAGTGGTCTTGCGAATCTGCATACCGTAGGTGTTGACCACGATGAGGTTTTTAGGGTCGGTGAGGATGATAGTGCCGTCGTCCAGAGAGGGGCAAGGAACGGAGGGAATGCTCGCGGGGGAGTTGTAAATGCTCTCCGGCACAATGCCGCCATTGTTTACGACCTTGTTCAGCAGAAACAGCTCCCACTTCTGCCTGCGGAACGGAGACATCAGCCAGCGGAGTTTCCCATTGTTGTACTTGTTGGGAATCTGCTGGAGGGTTTTGTAGTAAAGGTCGAGGCTCATTTCGCTCTCGCTGGAAGCGTCTACAACGTGGCCGCCGTTCTTGAGCTGCTTAATCCAGCCGTCATTAACGTACAGGAAGTCGTGGTCGGGGTCGCTGGTGGGCGTGTCCTCGTCGCCGTTGAGGTACAAATCCTCCATGTCGATACCGAGCTGCGTGGTCATGAGATTGGTGACAATCGTCTCGAAGTTCTGTCCCTCAATGTTTTCCCGCAGTGTTTCCTCGGTGATCTCCCAAGGCAGGCGGACGGCAGTCGTGGCGTACTCAATCTGGTCGGTCTCCACGCCTGCGCGGTAGCCGTCGTCCACATTTTCGGTCTTCTTCCGCAGAATGCGCCGGGCAATGCCAATCTTGTCAACCTCGCCCGTCTTTGCCTGCCGCATTTCGTGACGTACCAGCGGGCCGAGGTTGGTCGCTTCGAAAGTCATTTGGATAAATTTGCGGGCCTGCTCCGGGTTGAGCAGGCCAGAGGTTATCGACCCCGTTTCGATGGTGGCCGCTTTGTTGATAATCTGACCATTAGTCGGCATGGTATTATCCTCCTTCTCAAATTAAAGAATGCCGTGGAGGAAATGCTGCTCCTGCTTCTCCACGGTGCCCGTCCCGGTGCCGAGGTTGGACGGGAGGCCCCTGCTCTTGAGCAGCGGGTCAAGAGCCTTGGAGACCGAGGCGGAAATCATCTCCTGTATCTGTTGGAGTGTGACGGGTTCCTCTTTTGGCACGGTTGCCTTTTGAACGGCCTCCGCAACCATTTTAGAGATGGTCTCCTGCGTGATTGTTTCTCCGGCGGGTTCCTGTCCCGCCTCCGCCTTTGCGACGCTTGTAGCGGGTGTAGCGCCCGTCTGCGGGGTGTTCTGGCTCTGCCCTGCCAGAGCCTTGGCAACTGCCTCATCGACAATCTGCTGTACTTCGGATTTGTTCACTTCTTTGTCCTCCTTATCTTTTTTTGTTTCGCCGTTCGGCTCCGGTTCCGGGTCGTCAAATTCTTTCAGGAACGCACCGAGGCTTTCGTAGATGCCTGAGAGCGTTTCCTTGTTTTTGCCGCTCATTTTCTTCCCAGCCTTTTCGACCGGACGGCTCTCGCTGAGCGCCTTTGCGATGCTGCCAGCACTGGAAAGGATTTCGGTCACGATAGAGTTAAATTCCTCCAGACACTCGTGGAGCTTGGTTTCGTCGCTTTCATAGACACAGCGGCCCGAGATAGGGTCGTAGTGGGTCAAGGTGTCCTGCAAGGCGTAGAACGCCTCCCAAAACAGGGTGCCTTGTGTGCGCTGCGCATAGAGGTCGGCTACTGCACCCTTCTCGATACCCAGTCCTCCGCCCTGCTTGTTCACGGTATCTAAATCAACGTCCTTCTCGCTGTAATTTCCAATACCGCCCATTGAAAACCCCGTGATTTCGCGCTTTTCAATGGACTCCCAGATTTCCGGGTCAGTTACCTCAACCGTCATAAGCCACGTTCCCTTTTTGACAGGCTCCTCGTCGATAGTAAAATCGGCCTTGGCAACCCAGCTCTCGACAATGGCTCCGCCCTCAAACGGTTTGAAACTGTGCTGAATATCCACCTGCCCGCTGTTCTTGGTAAACCAGTAGGCGGCCTTGGTGATTTCGGTCTCGGTCATATAGTTGCCCTGGCTGTCCTCTGTCATAGGCTCATAGACAACGCCTGTGACATGATGGCTTTCCGGGTCGGCCTTGATGATTCTGCCGCAGGTGGTAAAGGTGGCCTTGCCGTCGTCCGCTTTCTTCAAAAGGAATGTGCGGAGGTTGGCGGCCTTATCAACGAGACTGACAAATTGTATTTTCGCCTCTGTGATTTCGTATGCTTTCCTCAAACCCTCGCTCATTTATGTGTTCACCTTCTTTTGATGATTGGCTTTTTGTGGTATAAAAAGGGCCTCGCCGATAGGCGAAGCCCCCTCTATCATATGATTGCGTCATCCTCTGGAGCCTGATAATCCAGCAGTTCCTCCCATGTACAGCCCTGCTTGACGCAATCCTCATAGACGGCCACAACGCCGCCCATTTCGGCCACACCGGGTGGGTAGCCGCCCGGCACTTGCAAGCCAATGGGGGCAGGGTCGCCGCCGATTGCCTCGCGGTATTTCTGGTAGGCCCTGTCCTCCGGGGTCTCCAGCAGTTCTCGTTCCCTGTCTGTGAGTGTCATAAAATCCCTCCTTACGGGTAAAGAATGTCTCTGCCCTCCGCCAGCTTCATAATCTTTGCGAAAAGGTCAGAGTATATTTTCCATGTGGACGGCATGAGGTCTTGCACCACCGCCTTTGTCTCCTCGTCGCCGGAAAAGAAAAGCGAACCGAACGTTGCAAATGTTTCGCTGGTTGCCCCATTGCCGTCCCGGTCTTTGTTATACTTTGGCGGATGTCCCCAGAAACCGGACTTGTAGAGAGGTATCCGATCTTTTGTGACAAGGCCAACGGCATCAGTAAACATATCAATCTGTGCCCTTGCCTTGCCTGTTTTGAAATTGTCTCGAAGCCAGAAAATCAAGGTTTCCTTTGTGTCCTGCGATATCCGGCTCAATGATTTTATAGTCTTGAAGTCGGCATCAAGGTCAAGCTCGAGGCGTTTCGCGTTTCTCTCACCAACAGCGCGGTTTATAACAGACACAATGTCGTCTTCTATCGCCTTGAGCAGCTTTTTCCCGGTTTCGGTTGAGGTGCTTGTAATAGCGGATGTAGAAACCGTAGAGACGCCGTTCGTGTTCTCAAAGTCGATGCCCATTTTTGCGAGTATATGATCGAGTTGGTGGCACTCCTCATGGAATTTCGTGTGCCACGCCGCAGTCTGACCAGTTCCTGCGTGGCGTTCCCAAAATGGATCATCAATATCCATTCTGACCTTTTTATCGTCTGGATAGTAAGCTCCATAGTTTTTGAGGTGATACAAATTTTTTGCGTGATTTACGGACATTTTATCGTATAGCTGGAGCTGTTCATCCGTCATCCTATCCAGTATCGCCCCGAACTCCGCCCTTTGTGGCTCTGTGAGCTGCATATCGAACTTGCCCTTGATGGAGGATACAAGGCTTTCCCTGTTCATTGTAGGCGTGGCGGGAGTGGGTGTCAACGGAGCATCGTCCGTAAAGCCTGCAAGAGCCTTGTTGCGGTCTTCCAATTCCTTTTCCCACTTGTCGTCCAGCTCGTCGATTGCCTCTTGCTGGAGGCGTTGGCGTTCTTCAAGGGGCAGGCCGAGAACATCCTCATCGACAATTCCCTGTGTGGTACAGTGGCACTCAATACGCTCTCCCGGCGGGAGTGATGTGTCGCCGGGATACATAGGGTGATAGAAATTGCCGTCGGCTCCCAGCAGCTCAAAGGGCTGGTCTTTCGGGACCTTGCGCCCGTCCATGTCCTTGTGGTTCAGGCGAGGGCCGCTGACATAGGTTCCCGTGTGCCTCCACATTTTGGCCGAGGTGGAGGGGCTTTGCAGATACGCCTCCTGCTGTCCGGCCCGGTGAGCGGTGAGTACTTCCGTTATAGCAACCCGGCGGGCCTTGCGCCACTCGTCCCGGATACCGCTGTCAATGATTTTGCGGGTAAATTCAGGGATACCGATACCGCCCTCCAGTCCAGATGTCAAAATGGATTCTATTTCCGTGTGGCTGTTGAGCTTCATGATCGCCGCCAGTTCTTGGCTCCAGTTTTGAACCCAAGCGGTTGTCTGTTTGGAGACTCGGACGATTTCGATGCTTGCCTTTGTGATGCTGTTTCCGTTTTCAATGGCAGAGAAATAAAAGCCCGCGAATTTACGAACGATTTCTCCGAACTCCTCCAGAAATATCGTTTGCAGGTCAGTTTGAAGGGTATCGCCCTCTTTGAGTTTGGGCCATATGTCCATTTGGAACTGTGCGAGGCTGTGCGCCTTTTTGACTGCCTTGATAATGTAATCGGTTTCCGACAGAAGGGCCGCCGCTACGCGCTCCTCCAGAGTGGAAACGGCATTGACCGTCTCCTGCGGCTCGATATAGCCCTCGCCGCCCAGCGTGGCCGCAAGGTCGCTGTCAGCCTTGGCGATGTATGCGTCAATGGCTTTAATGAGCTTGCCGCAACGTATGCACATAGCTACGCCCCCTTGTCTATTTTCAGCAGGAGGCTCCGAACCTCTTTCATGACCGCCACCACTGCGTCGTCGTTGTGGCTGGCAGCCTTTTCGATTTGCTTTTGCAGGCTCATGGCAAGGTCATTTATGTCCTGTCCTGTTCCTGCGCCGCTGCCCTGCGTCTTTTGATAGGCAAGGGGAATATTGCCCCATTCTCCCGGATAGTCCTCAGAGGTTTCGCCCAGAGAATTGAGTGCAATTTCCTTTGCCTTGTTCGGAGTGAGACCCCCGGCGTTATTGCAGACGGTGAGCAGCTTATACAAATCGTCCGGGTTGGAGA
>CAMWSZ010000143.1 GCA_947177005.1 uncultured Clostridia bacterium
ATCGTATGCTTTGAGCTGCTGTACCGGCTGTGGATCAAAGTTCAGAACAAATTTGCTTAGAATTGCGTAGGATAAGAGAGCATGTACAAAATTCTGATATCGGGCTACTACGGCTTTAACAACATCGGCGACGAGTCTATTCTCCGCACCGTCATCGACAACCTGCGGGAAAAGCTGCCGGATGTGAACATCACGGTTTTGTCTCAAGACCCGGCCCAAACTGCGGAGAAGTACGGCGTCAAAGCCGCCCGCCGGATGTCTGTTCCGGACATTTTCCGGTCTGTACGGCGATGCGATTTACTGCTGTCGGGCGGCGGCAGTCTGCTTCAGGATGCCACCTCGGGACGCAGTATCCTATATTATTTATTTATTCTGCGTCTGGCGCAGCTGTTGGGCAAGCAGACCTTTATCTACAGTCAGGGCATCGGACCTATCTCCGCGCCCCGAAACCGCAGGCTGACGTGCAGGGTCCTCCGCCGGACGGACGGCATTGTCGTCCGGGACGCCAAGAGCCGGGATCTGCTGCTGGAGATCGGCGTGCCTGCAAAACTGGTGCATGTGACGGCGGACCCGGTGATCCGCGTGAAAAAACCGGACCTGACGCAGGGCAGCGCAATTTTGGCACGGGAGGGCTGTCCCAAACGCGAGGGACGGCTGACCATTGGCTGGGCGGTGAAGGCCCGAAAGCCCAACAAAACCTTTTTACAGGAGGTGGAGAAGTGCATCCTGTGGCTGCGGGAGGAGTACAACGCGGATTCTGTATTGATTCCCTTTTTCCACGACGAGGACGTGAGCGTATGCAAAGCGGTGGCGGAACGTCTGGAGGGGCAGGCCGGATGCCTGCGGCAAAAGTATCTGTCAGAGGAGACGCTGTCCATTATCGGCTGTATGGACGTGCTGGTGGGCGTGCGGCTGCACTCACTGATCTACGCGGCGGTTATGGGGGTGCCGATGATCGGGGTATCCTATGACCCAAAAGTCGATTCCTTTCTGGCCTCCATCCGGCGTCCCACCCATTTCACAGTGAATAATTTCACGCTGGAGGGCTTTCAGACCGTTTTCCGCGAGACCCTGCGGGACCGAGAGGCCATTTGTGACACGACCGCCCGGTGTCTGGACGGCCTTATCTCCAGTCTGGACAGAAACGAAGAGCTGATCCGCTCGCTGATGAAGCCCTGATTCGGCGGGAAACCTATATGGTGTAATCGAGGAAAAATCATGAAACGAAATCAAACCGTAAATCTGATAGGGGCCGTGACGCTGGTCACGCTCATGGCAAAAATGCTGGGGATCGTCCGGGAGGCTTTGCAGGCCAGGGCTTACGGCACGCAGGAAGCCGCCAATCTGTACACCGCCGCCAACAACAATACTATTTATCTCTTCACCACGGCGGCCTATGCGCTGTGCATTGCGGCTGTGCCCATTCTGACGCCACGCCTGCGGCGGAACCGGCAGGAGGGCTGTAAGGCTGCCGGGAATCTGCTGACGGTCACCGTTCTGGCGTGTCTTGCGGTAGCCGGGCTGTGGATTGGTGCGACGTTCACGCCTCTCATGAATTTTCTGTGGGACGGAACCGCCTCCGAAACAGCGCAGCTGGCGTCCTATATGCGGATCATGGCGCTGGCGCTGCCGGTAATCGGCGCGGCGTACCTGCTGGTGGCGCTGTTCCAATCGCTGGAGCACTTTGTTTTGCAGGGCAGCATGTCCATTCCGTATAATATTGTGCTGATTATATTTCTGTCGTTCTTTGCGGAGAAAATGGGGGTAGTCGGCTATGTGTGCGCGGTTACGGCGGCGTGGCTTTTACAGCTGGGGATGACCATTCCGTATATGCTGAAGGAGCAGTACCGTCCACAGTTTCGTTTGGATCTGCACGCGGAGTATGTAAAAACATTTTTCCGCACCGCTCTGGTGACAGTGCTCACAACCTCCATTTTTCTCTTCTGCTATCTCCAGGACTCCGGCATGACCGCACGGCTCACCGGCAGTCCGGTCAGCGCGTTTTACTATGCGGATAAGCTGTTTACGCCTTTGACCACTACGCTGATCTACAGCATCAGCACGGTACTGTTTCCGAAATTCAGTCAGGAGTATGCCTCCACGGACCAAAAGACCTACCGCCGGTATATCTGGGGCGTTCTGCGGACCACACTGGCAGTAATTCTGCCCATGTCGGCGGTATTGGCGGCGTTCGGCACGCCGATTGTCAAGGTACTGTTTGAGGGCGGCAATTTTGACGCCTCCTCAACAGCCGCTACCGGCGCGATTTTTACCACCTACGCCCTGTCAATGGCCGGGTTCTGTGCGCTGGACCTGCTGAGCAAGGCGTATTATACAATGGAAAAGACGCTGGAGCCGCTGCTGGTCAATGCGGGCATACTGGTGTGCAACTGGGGCCTGAACCATATCATGGGAGCCCGGTTTGGCGGGGCCGGTCTGGCGGCGGCCACGGCAATCTCGATTACGCTGGGCGGCGTTGCAATGGGAATGCTGTTTCTGCGGAGGACCGGGGGCATTCAGGTGACGCCGCTGGCAAAAAGCCTGCTGTGCGCACTGCTGGCTATTGGAATACTCCAGGTCCTGACGGGGCGGCTGCTGAACGGTTTGGAAGGGAAGATTCTGCTTGTAGCAAAATGTGTTGGTATGGGCGCTGTGGCGGCGATTGCGTATGTGCTGCTGATGCTGCTGGTAAAGCAAGAGGATCTTATGGAGATCATTAAACGATATTACAAATAAAGCATTTGCCCCGCGCTCAATGTGAGTGCGGGGCGGTTTTTTCGTTATTTAAGAAATCAGATTCATAAACTGCGAAACGTTTGCCGCAAATCTTTCCGGCTGTTCCAAAGCGGTAAAATGCCCGCCGCGGGGCATTTTCGTATACTGTATGACAGGATAGTTCTTTTGGACCCATTCCATCGGGACAGGAAGAACATCATATGGGAATGCGGCAATAGCCGTCGGGACAGTAATTTTCCCCAAAGGCGGCAGGGTAAAGGTATTGCCGTGATAGGCACGTATTGAGGTACAGGCCGTATTCGTCATCCAATAGAGGGTCAGACAATCCAGAAGATCGTCCATGGACAGCAGTTCCCAGTCGCTCCATGCGTGATACTTCTCCGTAATCCAAGCCGCCATTCCTGCGGGCGAATCACTGAGCAAATAGGCCAGGGTCTGAGGCTTTGTGCTGTGAATATTGATGTAAGCGGCCTCCGTTCGCAGCCAATCGTTGGCCCGGCGTTTATAATCGAGTTCGGCAGGGGACAGCTTTTCGTCCGGAGCATTGATAAGATCCCACGCCATTCCCACATCGGTGAGATGAATGCCCTTGACCTCCTGCGGATATTTTGCGGCGAGATAGCATGTCACGCCGCGGCCCATGTCACCGCCTGAGGCCGCATATTCTTTATACCCCAGAATTTCCGTCATTAGACGGTGCCACAGGTCCGCAACCTTGGTGTTATTGATAAATCCCTGCGGCGGCAGTGTTGAAAACGCAAATCCCGGCAGGGAAGGAACCACAAGGTCAAATTCGGACAGCAAGGGAAATATTTTTGCATACCGCAGGAAACTGTCCGGCCAGCCATGGGTCAGCAGCAACGGCAGCGCGTCTTTACGGGAACCCGGAATATGGAAATAATAAATCGTCATCCCATCCAGTTCGCATGTAAACTGAGGGTATTGATTCAGCTCCTTCTCCTTTTTTGTCCAGTCGTACCTGTGACGCCAGCAGGACAGAAGGCATTCCATATATTCATCATCCACCCCTAATTCCCAATTACCGGATTTCAATGCCTTCGGAACCCTTGTACAGCAGATGCGGTTGCGCAGGTCCTCGATCTGTTTCTCCTCAAAATGAATACTGACTTTCATGCTGCCTCCTGTATGTCTACACTTTGATTGTTTAAAGATTTCCACAATATCGCTGCTTTTTGAGTATAATCCTTTATTTTTTACGCCTTTTTTCCGAATATGATGTAGCGGCGTCAAAAAGTTTTCCACAAAACCCGCTGTCTTTGTTGATTTCAAAAAGCCCTTTCGTATGTGTAGTACTCCACACACGAAAGGGCTTTTTTGTACGGCTTAAACCAGCTCGATCATTGCTGTTTCCGCGGCGTCTCCGCGGCGGACGCCGGTGCGCGTGATACGGGTATAGCCGCCCTTGCGCTCGGCATAGTTGGGTGCGATCTCCTTGAAGACCTTCTTCACCACATCCTCGCGGGTGATGAACGTCATAGCCTTACGGTACGCCGCCAGATCACCGCGTTTACCCAGCGTGATCATCTTTTCCGCCATAGGACGGATCTCCTTGCAGCGGGTGACGGTACTCTCCATCTTCCCATTATCCAGGAAATCCGTGACCTGCTGGCGGAGCATGGCCCTGCGTTGGTCGGTTGTTTTACCGAGCTTGCGTGTTCCGGGCATGTTGCTCTCCTCCTTTACAAAAAGGCTGTCAGCCTGCGCCTTTGGGTGTGCGCGGCCTTTTTTATCTATCAGTTGTTTTCTTCGTCCGTCAGAGACAGTCCCATCATCGACAGCTTGTTGATGACCTCCTCCAACGACTTGCGTCCCAGGTTGCGGACCTTCATCATTTCGTCCTCTGTCTTGCTGATGAGGTCCTCCACCGTATTGATATTGGCGCGTTTGAGGCAGTTAAAGCTGCGGACGCTGAGATCCAGCTCCTCAATGGTCAGCTCCAGCACCTTATCCCGCTGTGTCTCGGCCTTTTCCACCACCGTAGACTTCATGCTCAGTGTATCGCTGAGGTCGGTGAACAGGGTAAAGTGGTCACAGAGGATTTTTGCGCCAAGAGACACGGCGTCTCTGGCGGAGATTGTGGAATCCGTCCATACCTCAATGGTCAGCTTATCGAAGTCGGTCATATTGCCCACGCGGGTATTTTCCACCGTATAGTTGACCTTATAGACCGGGGTATAAATAGAATCCACCGGGATCACGCCGATAATGCTCTGCTGGGACTTATTGCGGTCAGCGGGCACATAGCCGCGGCCATGACTGAGGGTGATCTCCATATTCAGCGTGGCGCCGCTGCCGAGAGTTGCGATATGCAGCTCAGGGTTCAGCACCTCCACCTCGCCGTCGCTCTTGATATCCCCGGCGGTCACCTCGCAGGGGCCCACCGCCTCGATAAAGACGGTTTTGCCTCCCTCGCTGTAGAGCTTGGTGATGAGCTGTTTGATATTCAGCACGATCTCGGTGACGTCCTCTTTGACGCCGGGGATCGTGGTAAACTCATGCTGCACACCTGCAATTTTGATGCTGGTGGCGGCGGTGCCGGGGAGGGACGAGAGCATGATCCGCCGCAGGGCGTTGCCCAGGGTGGTGCCATACCCCCGCTCCAGGGGCTCTACCACGTACTTGCCATACGAATCGTCGCCGGGTGTTTCAATACACTCGATTTGGGGCTTCTCAATTTCAATCATCCAGTACCCTCCTTCTCATGCGGGCCAACCGCTGACCCGCGCTTACTACCATTCCTGTGATTATCGAGGGCAGCCTCCTGTTACTTGGAGTACAACTCGACGATGAGATGCTCCTCAATGGGCATATCATTGATATCCTCGCGGACGGGGAGGCGGGAGACGGAACCCTTGAGCACGTTTTTCTCACGGCTCAGCCACTCGGGCACCAGCACCATTGGGGCGTCCTCGCCGGTGAGGCGCTTGAAAATGGCGGAGGAACGGCTGGCGTCCTTGACCTCCACGACGTCGCCGGGCTTGACGAGATAGGAGGGGATGTTGACTTTTTTACCGTTGACGGTAAAGTGTGCGTGGCTCACCAGCTGGCGGGCCTGACGGCGGGTGGACGCGAAGCCCAGGCGGTAGACCACGTTGTCCAGGCGGCGCTCAATGAGGACCAGCAGCTCCTCACCGGTTTTACCGGGCATACGGGCGGCCTTTTCGTAGTACATCCGGAACTGTTTTTCCATGACGCCGTACACGAATTTGACCTTCTGCTTCTCCTGAAGCTGCAGCGCATACTCGCTTTTTTTCTTCCGCATCTGATTGTTGGAGTTACGCTCGGTGTTTTTACCGGCATAGCCCATTGCGGCGGGAGAGATTCCCAGAGCCTTGCAGCGCTTGGCAATGGGCTGCATATTCTTAGCCATAATGAAAAATTTCCTCCTTCTTCCGAATTAGACGCGGCGGCGCTTAGGCGGACGGCAGCCGTTGTGGGGAATGGGGGTGACGTCTTTAATCATGGTCACCTCCAGGCCCACCGCCTGAAGCGCACGGATCGCGGCCTCGCGGCCCTGACCGGGTCCCTTGACGAAGACCTCGACGGTTTTCAGGCCGTGCTCCATAGCGGCGCGGGCGGCCACTTCAGCGGCGGTCTGGGCGGCGAAGGGCGTGCTCTTCTTGCTGCCGCGGAAGCCCTGTCCGCCGGAGGAAGCCCAGGAAATGGCGTTGCCCTGGGTGTCAGTAACAGTTACCATAGTATTGTTGAAGGAAGAACGGATATGGACCTGGCCTCTCTCAATGTTCTTCTTCTCACGGCGGCGGCGGATAACGCGCTTGCCATTTTTCGGTGCAGCCATAAATGATCTCCCTCCTTACTTCTTCTTATTGGCAATGGTCTTTTTGGGACCTTTGCGGGTACGGGCATTGGTTTTGCTGCGCTGTCCGCGCACGGGCAGGCCGCGGCGGTGACGGATGCCGCGGTAGCAGCCGATTTCGGTAAGCCGCTTGATGTCCAGGGCTACGGAACGGCGGAGATCGCCCTCCACGGTGTAGCCGTGGTCAATGGCCTCACGGAGCTTGTTCTCGTCAGCCTCGGTGAGATCCTTCACGCGGGTGTCGGGGTTGACGCCCGTCTTTGCCAAGATATCCTTGGCGCTTTTCCTGCCAATCCCATAGATATACGTGAGGCCGATCTCGATGCGTTTATCCTTCGGCAGGTCAATGCCGGCAATTCTTGCCATTAAAATAGCACCTCCAAATTCACTTAGCCCTGTCTCTGCTTATGCTTGGGGTTTTCGCAGATCACCATCAGGCGGCCCTTGCGGCGAATGATCTTGCATTTTTCGCACATGGGCTTCACGGACGGTCTAACTTTCATGGTGTCTAACCTCCTACTTTGTACGCCAAGTGATCCGGCCGCGGGTCAGGTCATAGGGAGACATCTCCACCGTGA
>CAMWSZ010000144.1 GCA_947177005.1 uncultured Clostridia bacterium
TGGCTTTTATTACATTTATTGTCCAAACGGATGCGCGGCGGGTCAGCATTGGGACTGGATTTCAGAAAATCGGCTTCATCGCCGCGGTTGCTGTACTGGTTTTGAATTATGCCGGGTGGCTGCTCTACTTTCATGGTTATCAATCTTTTGCGGCAATCATGTTCTTTATTGTGCTGCTGCCTCCGCTCTACTATGTCTGCATCGGCTTATGGAGAGAAAACTGGGCGCTGTTCGTTACAGCCGCTGTTTTTGAGATTGTCCATTTTGTCCATGTATCTGGGAATCTGAAAATGTAAAAGTGGCAAAAAATGCGGGCCGGTTCAAAACCGGTCCGCGTTTTTTTGGTTAATTTTTTAGGCTCTGCATCGGCGCGGGGATGCGTCCGCCGCGGTCAATGAACGCCTTGCTGGACGCCGTATGCACCGCCTGCACCGGTCCGGACCCCAGCAGGCCGCCGAACTCCACCATATCCCCGACTTTGCATCCGGGGGCGGGGATGATACGAACAGCGGTGGTCTTGCTGTTGACCATGCCGATTGCGGCCTCATCGGCTATAATGGCGGATATAGTCTCGGCGGAGGTGCTGCCGGGGACAACGATCATGTCCAGACCCACCGAACACACACAGGTCATGGCCTCCAGCTTGTCCAGCGTAATCGCGCCGGAGGACGCCGCGGCAATCATCCCCTCGTCCTCGCTGACCGGGATAAACGCCCCGGACAGTCCGCCCACGGAGGACGACGCCATAACGCCGCCCTTTTTCACGGCGTCGTTCAGCAGGGCAAGCGCGGCGGTCGTACCATGTGTGCCGCAGGTCTCCACGCCCATTTCCTCCAGAATTCGAGCCACACTGTCGCCTACGGCGGGCGTGGGGGCCAGAGACAGGTCCACAATCCCGAAGGGGGTGTCAAGCCGCCTGCTGGCCTCCTGCGCCACAAGCTGGCCCATTCTGGTAATGCGGAAAGCGGTTTTCTTAATGGTCTCCGCCACCACGTCGAACGGCTCTCCCTTCACCGACTGCAAGGCGTGATGCACCACGCCGGGCCCCGAGACGCCCACATTGATGACCCGTTCCGGCTCACCCACGCCGTGGAACGCCCCCGCCATAAACGGGTTGTCCTCCACCGCGTTGCAGAACACCACCAGCTTTGCGCAGCCGAATCCGCTCCGGTCCGCGGTTCGGGCGGCAAGGTCTTTAATGGTGCGTCCCATCAGCGCCACGGCGTCCATGTCAATTCCGGCCTTTGTGGAGCCTACGTTCACCGACGAACAGACGATATCTGTCTCCGCCAGTGCCTGCGGAATGGATGCGATCAGATGCCGGTCGGCGTCCGTCATGCCCTTCTGCACCAGCGCAGAAAAGCCGCCGATGAAATTCACGCCGCAGGTCTTTCCGGCACGGTCCAGCGTTCGGGCAAAGGGGACATAGTTGTCCGTCTCTGCCGCCGCCGCCACCAGCGCAATCGGGGTGACAGAGATACGTTTGTTGACGATTGGAATTCCGAATTCCTTCTCAATCGCCTCTCCCGTGGCCACCAGCTTCTCCGCATATCCCGTGATCTTGTCATAGATCTTATCGCAGGCGGTTTTGGTCTCGCTGTGGGCGCAGGAGAGCAGGGAGATTCCCATTGTAATGGTGCGGACGTCCAGATGCTGCTGGTCGATCATCTGGATTGTCTGCATGATTTCGTTTTGACTGAGCATACCGGTCCCCCTTAAATTCTGTGCATGTTGTCGAAGATGTCCTCCCGCTGGATGCGAATGGACAGGCCGCCCTCCGCACCCAATCCGGCCAGCTGTTCGCTCAGCTCCACAAGCGGGATCTTGCAGCCGATGATATCCACCAGCATGACCATGACGAAATTTTCCTGCATGATGCTCTGGCTGATATTCAGGATGTTGACGTTATACTGGGCCAGCAGCGTGCAGACGGAGGCAATGATGCCCACGCGGTCTTTTCCGATGACGGTAACAATAGCTTTCATATAAAAAATCCTTTCCGCATAAAATAGCGCGGTAAATTTGCGGGTCCAAGTTTACCATGTTGCGCCCAGGATGTAAATAGCAAATCCCACAAAGATCAGCCCCAAAAGGGGGCCGGAAATCGGCTTGCAATTCTGCGGGACCCCCGATATAATATCGGAGAGGAGGAGATGCAGTATGAAGATCGTTGTCAAGGGTGTCCTGCCGGATGCGGAGCGGGATGCCTACATCAAGTATATCACCGGCAAATTTCCCCCCGGTGTGGTTGAAAAGCTGGTTCTGGACGTGCAGGGGGAGTATGTGGACATCCAGTACACCCTCCACCGCTACCGTGACCTGCGGAAAATGGGCGGCTGCTGCATCGGGGAGCCAGCGGACTGGAACCCCGCAAAGCAGGCCGAGCTGCGGGACACACTGCCCAACCGCATTGAAGTATAACGGAACGCGGGAACTTTCCGTGACCAAAAACGACAGGAATGCACATTTTGTATGCATTTTTGTCAATAACGGTTGAGGAGAAACGCCGGTCCGGGCCGCGATTTGTTTGATTTGATAAAAATATTTTCTGTATAAAAATTGACGCACCGGGGATAATCTGATAGAATAGATACCATACCAAACAAAGAAAAGAGGTTTTCCTCATGAAAAAACATGTGCTGGCGCTTCTGTTGGCATTGATGCTCTGCGTGCAGCTGACGCTGCCGGCGGGAGCCGCTTTCAGAACCTATGAGGACGTCCAGGAGGACCACTGGACCACCAGCAGCGTGGAACGGGCCATTGATCTGGGCCTGCTCCAGGGCAAAACCGAGGGCGCATTCGGCTGGGGACAGCCGATGAGCCGTGCGGAATTCGCGGTGGCGCTGGTGCGCCTGTTCGGCTGGGAGGAGGTCGTGCCGGACCGCTCCACCTTCTCCGACGCCGCCCCTGACAGTTGGTTCTACACCGCCGTCGAGACCGCCGCCGCCAACGGCGCCCTGTCCACCGGGTCCCCCGCGTTCCGTCCCACGGACGGCATCACCCGGGAGGAAGCCGCGTCCATGCTCATCCGCGGTCTGGGCTATACGTCCCTGGCCGGCTATGCCGCCGAGAACGAATCGCCCTTTTCCGACGTGACCACCAATAAAGGCTTTATTACTGCCGCCTACGATATGGGCCTGATGAGCGGCACCGGCGACGGCCTCTTTCATCCGGAGGACGTGGTGACGCGGGAGCTGGGGGCGGCGGTGCTGATGCGCCTCTATGACTGCCTGTATTCACATCCGATCCGGCTGAGCAGCTCCAGCGCCTATTGGGAGGTGGCCGTGGAGACGCCCCTGGCGGACAGCAACGGCATCCTGCCGACGACCCCCCTGGAGCCCCTGACGGACCTGTACGACGCCCTCCGCGAGATGAAAGAGAGCGGCACGAACATGAACCGGGTCGTGCTGAGCCTGAACGGCGGCGGCATCCGGACGCTGACCTCTTACGGCGTTGTTCTCTCCAGCGAGACACTCTCGGCCCGGGAGGTAGAGGCGGTCCTGTCCCGTTCCGACGTGAACACCTATTACTCTGAACGCTATGAGAGCGCATACTGCATCTATCAGCCCAACGCCTATCAGACGGCCACCGTCTGGTATCAGAACGACGAGAGTATGGCGGCAAAATTACAGCTCGCCAGCCTGTTCGGCGTTACGCGCTACGTGCTGCGCTGACCGGCCCCGTCAGATGAAAAAACCGCGCCTTGCAGACTGTTTGATCTGTAAGGCGCAGTTTTTTATGCTTCCGCATTTTTCTAGGCTTCGCATCAATCCATTTTCAGCGGGTCCAGATGATAGATGCTGTTCATGGTTTCAATCACGATCCGGCCTGTCTCCTTGTCCTTCTGCCAGTTCTGGACCAGACTTGTCCTGATATACCGGTCACAGGGCTCGCCCTGCCGGTTATAGCGGCAGTGCATGAGAACACAGCCGTCCTCCATTTTCGCGTCGCCGATACAGCCGCGGTGCTGCTTATATTCAGGGCCGGTCTTTGCCGCGCCGTCCTTGTCAGTAATCCGTATGATCTGATACACGCTGTCACCTCCCGTTCACTCTTACTGCTTATTATAGGCATGGCGGGAAAGTTTGTCAATCATAGGAAGTGTCAATTCTTGCGGCCGCCTCCGGCAAATAAGCCGCGTTTTTCACACAAATGAAAAGAACGGAAAAAGCTGCCGCAAAGCCCTTGCAAAATAGAACAAAAGTTGCTATAATGGGAACCGGAAACCATATCCAGAAAGGGGACGTATGATGATCGCAATTGTCTGTATCGACGACAGCGGCGGGATGCTCTTCAACCGCCGCCGTCAAAGTCAGGACCGTTTGCTGCGGGAGGATCTGTTGCGGGAAGCGGCGGGAAAAACGCTGTGGATGAACGCTTATTCCGCCAGGCAGTTCAAAGGCGCCCTGCCGGAGACCGTGCGTGCGGAGGAGGATTTTCTGGACCGGGCGGGGAGCGGAGAACTGTGTTTCGTGGAAAACCGGGACCTTGCTCCCTATGCCGGAAAACTGGAGGGGCTGATTGTCTACCGCTGGAACCGGCAGTACCCCGCCGACCTGTTCTTTACCGTTCCGCTGGAGAACTGGACCCTGGTCCGGCAGGAGGAATTTGCCGGGTCATCCCATGAAAAAATCACTAAGGAGGTCTATTCAAAATGAAACTTCGTATCACTGCTCTCACGGTTCTGACCGCTCTGCTGAGCTGTCTGCTGCTGTCCGCCTGCGGCGGGGATACTGCCGTCGGGAACGGCACGTCCGTCAGCACTACTACGGTCGTGACCCTGCCCGAAGGACAGCCGTCTCAGCCGTCAACATCCGCCGGGTCCTATTCACTTGAGGATATTCCCGCATACAGCGGCACACCGTATGTTGAACTTTCCGGCAATGTTCCCGGTTTTGCGGACGGCGACATGACCACCAATTCTTTTGAGGACTATAGCCCTTTGGACAGTCTGGGACGCTGCGGCGTGGCCTATGCCTGTATCGGTGTGGACCTGATGCCCACAGAGGACCGCGGTTCCATCAGCTCCGTGACGCCCACCGGCTGGCAGAATGCCCAGTACGACTGTGTGAACGGCAAATACTTATATAACCGGTGCCATTTGATTGGCTTCCAGCTCGCCGGCGAAAACGCCAATAAACAGAATCTGATTACCGGCACCAGATACTTGAATGTGGACGGAATGCTGCCCTTTGAAAATCTGGTTGCCGACTACGTAAAAGAAACCGAAAATCATGTGCTGTACCGCGTCACCCCGGTTTTTGAGGGGGATAATCTGGTGGCGGATGGCGTGCAAATGGAGGCGCTGAGCGTAGAGGACAGCGGCGAGGATGTCTGTTTCAATGTGTTTGTGTACAACGTACAGCCCGGCGTGGTCATCGACTACGCCACTGGCGCAAGCCGTCTGGACGATGCGGCTCCTGCTGTATCCGGCGATGCGGAGTCCGTCAGCTATGTTCTGAATACCAGCTCTAAGAAATTCCATGATCCCAGCTGCTCCAATGCAGGCTCCATCAGCGGCAAGAACCGCGAGGACTATACAGGAACCCGGGACGCTCTCATTTCCCAGGGCTATGAGCCCTGCGGACAATGCAAGCCCTGATAGCAGTTATAGGAAAGGAGATCATCAGACATGTCCGTTTCACTATATTACATGGCAAAAAGGGAATATCCGATATCCGAACAGGAGCAGGAAGCCTGCCGGAAAATTGTGGAGCGTTATAATACAGAATATCCGTTAGGAGATATGTATGAGAGCTTTTGTGTTTACGATTTGGACGGGGCGGAGCATGTTATTTTTGAAGGGGCTACAAAATTGCCCATCGGCGAAGGCACAGACCATTTTACTGAAGTCTACGACTATTGGGCGGATTGTTTGCAGGAAATTATTGATCTGCTGTCTGACGCTTCATGGTACATAAACGTTGATGATGCAGATGTAACACCATATTTTAATTGTCCCAAATAGGAGCGGCTGTATGAAGAAGAAAGTTTTGTTAATCGGCAGCAACAGCTTAGCAGGCAGGTCGATTGCCGCAAGTCTGGAAGACGGCTATCAAATAGTTCCGGCGGCAGGACATCATAACCCGGAAAACGGATACCGGCTAAGGGCGGAGGAACCGGATAAACTTGCCGGAATTTTAGCCTGTGAAAACCCGGAAATTGTAGTTTCCTCTATTCGTGGAGACTATCAGGCACAAATGCGCTTTCATAAAGAATTAGCAGATTGGCTGCGTGTAAAAAAGAAACGTTTATTGTATCTGTCTACAGCTAATGTATTCGACGGCAGTTTATCCAGGCCGTGGACAGAAAATGATCCGCCGGTTCCAAAGTCCGATTATGGCTGTTTCAAACGCGACTGTGAGACGATGCTGGAGCAACTGCTCGGAAACCAGCTGGCAATCTTCCGGCTGGCCCCTGTTTGGAGCGCTGATTGTCCGCGGGTACAGCGGCTAGAACTCTACAGCCGCAGCGGAGAACCCTACCATACTTATCCCAATTACACAATAAATGTAACATTTGCAAAACAAATCGGTAAATATGCAAAATATGTTCTGGACCATAGCCTGCACGGAATTTTTCATGTAGGGACCACAGATACAGTGAATTATTTTTCTTTTGAGAAGTTGGTCTGTAAAGCGCTGAAAATTAAACCGCCGCAATTTGTAACGGATACAGCGGACGGGGAAGCTTGCTTTGCAATCCTATCTGCAAGGAAAGAAGCTCCGGATTACCTGCAAATGACAGTTGCAGATGTGCTGTCAGCGTTAAAGTGTGAATGAATAGCAGAAGCGCTGGACGTAGGGCACTATATTACTGCCACCCCATTTCCTCCAAACTTCATATTTTTGCTTTTTCCATCATTCGACGTTTTATAGGTTCATTAAAAAACTATTTCCGGAGTATGGTTCACAATAATCAGGCATTTGCACTGCTTTCAGAATTTCAAATGCTTTGGCCCTGCGACTCTCAAATTTTCCCTTGACAAATGCCGAGTGGCTTGCTATAATAACTTTTGTTTCCGGGTGTAGCGCAGATGGTAGCGCGCTTGGTTCGGGACCAAGAGGCCGTGGGTTCAAATCCCGCCACTCGGACCAGAAAATCGCTGAAATCGTGTGGTTTCAGCGATTTTTTATAACTTTT
>CAMWSZ010000145.1 GCA_947177005.1 uncultured Clostridia bacterium
TAAGTTACTGATGCCGGGAGGGGAGCGGGACTGGCTTTTCCCCAGCAATTTATGGACGAGCTGCTGAGCCGGAATGATATCGTGGATGTGATCTCATCCTATGTCCACCTGAAAAAACAGGGGCGGGATTATTTCGGGCTCTGCCCCTTCCATAATGAAAAAAGCGGCTCCTTTTGTGTCACACCCAGTAAGCAGCTCTATCACTGCTTCGGCTGCAAACACGGCGGCGGCACTATCAATTTTATTATGGAGATCGAGAACCTCTCCTTCCCCGCCGCGGTGCGGTTCCTGGCCAAGCGCGTCAATATGGAGGTTCCGGAGGACGCCTCAAATCAGGAGGAGAGCAGAAGACGGCAGAGAATCCTGGCCCTGAACCGTGACGCGGCCCGCTGGTTCTATCAGAACCTGTCCCGGCCGGAGGGCGAGGCGGCGGCGGCGTATCTGGTCAGGCGGCGTATCCGGCGGAAAACCGCAATGGATTTCGGTTTGGGCGCCGCGCCGGACAGTTGGAACAGTTTAATGGATGCAATGAGCGAAAAAGGGTATTCTAAAGCGGAGATGCTTGCCGCCGGTCTGATCGTGAAAAACGACAAGGGGCGGTTCTATGACAAATTCCGCGGACGGCTGATGTTTCCCGTCATTGACGTGCGGGGAGATATCGTCGCGTTCGGCGGGAGGGTGCTGGATCAATCGGAACCAAAGTATATGAATACCACCGAAACGATTGTGTACAGCAAAAGGCGGAATCTGTACGGAATTAATCTGGCAAAAAAGACAAAGCGTCCCAATTTTATTCTCTGTGAGGGAAATATTGACGTGATTACTCTTCATCAGGCGGGCTTTAACAACGCCGTGGCCTCCATGGGCACCGCCCTGACCGTGGAACAGACCCGGATTCTCAGCCGCTACACCAAGGAGCTGGTGCTGTGCTACGACAACGATACCGCCGGAAAACTGGCTACCCAGAAAAATATTGAGCTGCTCAAGAACAGCGAGTTTACCGTCAAGGTGCTCCAGCTGCCGCAGCGGTTGGTGGATGGGAAGTATATCAAGCAGGATGTGGATGATTTTATTAAATTCCAGGGGCCGGAGGCATTTGAGGCAATGCTCAGCGGCAGTGAGAACCAAATGGATTACCGAATGGAGGCGGTTGCGGCAAAATATACGCTGACGAATGCGGAAGACAAAATCGCTTACGCGAATGAGGCAAGCCAGCTGATCGCGTCTCTGCCCAACGCGGTGGAACGGGAGGTCTACGCGGGCCGCGCCGCCGAAAAAGCGGGGATCTCCAAGGACGCCATGCTGCTGGAGGTGAAACGCTGGCGGAACCGGAAAAACGGTCAGGAAAAGCAGGCGATGCGGAGAGAAGCGCTGAACGTGCGGGCGCTGCGCCAGCCGGAGGAGCGGACGCTGCGCTATACGGACGAACGGTCCGCAATGGCGGAGGAGGGCGTGATCCAGCTGCTGCTGACCGACGGCGCGCTGGCAGACTGCTGCGGCGGACTGCGGGCGGAGGAGTTCAGCGCGCCGTGGCTGGGAGACGTCTATCAGAGACTGCTGGACGCCAGCCGGGAGGGCAGAACGCTGACGCTGGCGCTGCTGTCGGAGAGCTGCCCGCCGGAGGCCGTCAGACGTCTTGCGGAGGTTATGCAGCGGCCTGTGCCGGTCATGAAGTCGGAACAGGCGCTGGCGGATTACATACGCGTCATACAAAGAGCGGCTGAAAAGCGGCGCGGCGGTGAGGCGGCGGACCCCCTGCGGGCCGCGCTGGACCGGGCAAAAGAGAAAAAGGGTTATGGAGGAAAGCATAATGACTAAGAAAGAAACAACAAAAAAGGACACGGCAAAACTCGACCAGAAAAAGGGTGAACCGGAAAAGAAATACGCAAGGCTGCCCGACAAACTGGTGGCGACCCTGCCGGCCGCCGATTTGCTCAACAGCAATGAGCGGATCATGGACCTCTTTGCCCGCGGGAAAAAACGCGGCAGGCTGGATTCCACCGAGATGATGGAAGTTTTGGACGAGATCGACCTGGACAGCACCCAAATGGAGAAAATCTATGACTCTCTGGGGGAACTGTCCATTGAGATCGGCAGCGAGGAGGATATCCTGCCGGAAATCGAGATCACCGACGATGTGGAGCCGCGGATTGATCAGATTGACCAGATCGAGGAGGAGGAGCTGGTTGACCCCAATACGCTGGTGGACAGCTTTTCCATTGACGACCCGGTGAGAATGTATCTGAAGGAGATCGGCAAGGTGCCGCTGCTGAATCCGGAGGAGGAAATCGAACTGGCGCAGAAGATGAGCGCAGGAAATCTGGCCCAGGAGCAGCTGGACAGCCTGCAGGCCGGTGAGCTGAACCCCGAGGCCCGGAAAGAACTGGAAAAGCTGGTGTCGGCCGGCGACCGGGCAAAACAGAAGCTGGCGGAAGCCAATCTGCGTCTGGTGGTGTCCATTGCGAAACGGTATGTGGGACGCGGTATGCTGTTTTTGGATCTGATTCAGGAGGGAAATCTGGGCTTAATCAAGGCGGTGGAGAAGTTCGACCATACAAAGGGCTATAAATTCTCCACATACGCCACCTGGTGGATACGGCAGGCCATCACCCGGGCAATTGCCGATCAGGCCCGTACTATCCGCATCCCGGTGCATATGGTGGAGACAATCAACAAGGTGATCCGCGTGTCCCGGCAGCTGCTGCAAGAATTGGGGCATGATCCGTCTCCGGAGGAAATCGCGGAGGAGATGAATATGCCCGTCGATAAGGTGCGGGAGATCATGAAAATCGCCCAGGAGCCGGTCAGTCTGGAGACCCCTATCGGCGAGGAGGAGGACAGTCATCTGGGCGACTTCATCCCCGACGAGGGCGCCAGCGAACCCAGCGAGGCCGCCAGCTTTACGCTGCTCAAGGAACAACTGGTGGATGTGCTGAGCACCCTGACCCCAAGAGAGGAGAAGGTGCTGAAGCTCCGTTTCGGCATTGAGGACGGCCGGACCCGCACGCTGGAGGAGGTGGGCAAGGAGTTCAATGTCACCCGCGAGCGGATTCGCCAGATCGAGGCGAAGGCGCTGCGGAAGCTCCGCCACCCCAGCCGCAGCAAAAAATTGAAGGATTTTCTGAACTGATATGGGTAAAAATGAGGCGGACCGTGCTGGTCCGCCTCAACGCTCATTCCGCTTTTTTTACAACCGGAATCCATACCTCATATTTCATATTCTGTGGATCTGCATTCAAATAGACCTCTATATCCGGGCCATTGCCGTATACATAGCCGGAAGACGGCAGCCATTCCGCCACAATACGCTGTTCCAATTCCTGAATAGACTGACCGGCTCCCGAGCCGGGGAAAATCGCCCACGTGGCGGCGGGGACCGTGTATTCGTTCAAGGCGGGGTCTGTCTGCGTGCTGGGCGCTGCGATGCAGTAGAACAGGCCGTCCTGGTCACTGTTGAAGCTGACCCCTAAAATGCCGTCCGGCTGTGAGTCTATCATACTCACCAGCTTTTGCAGGGTGCCGTCTGCCGTTGCTTTTTCCCAGAGCGCAGGGACTGTCTTGAAATTCTTCTCCATGTCCTCGTCCAGAGGAACGGAGAGGCCCACAATGCGGAAGCTCTCCCGTTTTTCGATGCGGTATTCCATTTCAGCAACTCCTTTGATTGTGATTGTGAAGCGCAGCGGCGGATACGCTTTGACCGGGGTGTCCGGATTCCGGACCGCCGACGGCGCTGTGCCGTGAACCGACTGAAAGGCCCGGCTGAACGCGGTTGGAGACTGATAGCCGTATTTCAGCGCCGTATCAACCACCTTTTCACCGGCCTGCAGGTCCACTGCGGCCAATGACATTTTCCGCCGCCTGATATATTCCCCGAGGGTGATGCCCGTCATGTAGGCAAACATCCGCTGGTAGTGATAGGATGAACAGCAGGCAAGCCGTGCCAGCTGTTCATAGCTGATTTCACCGGTGAGATGTGACTCGATATATTCAATTGTCTGATTTAATCCGGAAATCCAGTCCATATGGTATCCTCCTTTGGCTTCTCAGGATATCTTAGCATTTTTTTGGCTGGCTGTCCACGCAATCTTTGCCGGATTTGGAGAGGGCCGCTCCCGGCAAAAATTCCCGTGTCTATTTGGATAGAATAGAACATTTTGGTTGTCATTTGTGAAAGGACGTGCTATAATAGACTGCCAAATCATGAAAACCGCTCTACAAGGCGATGAGAATACTTTTTAGACAGAGGAGCAATACCATTATGAATGAAAAAAAGACCATGCTCTCCGGAATACAGCCCAGCGGAGACCTGCATCTCGGCAACTATCTGGGACCCCTGCGCCACTGGCCGGAAATGATCGAGTCCTACGACTGTTTCTTCTTCATGGCCGACATGCACACCATTACCGTCCGGCAGGACCCGGCCCAGCTGCGCAAACGGACCCTTACCCAGATCGCGCAGTATATCGCCTGCGGTCTGGACCCGGAAAAATGCACGATTTTTGTTCAGTCCCATGTGCCCGCTCATGCACAGCTCGGCTGGGTGCTGGACTGCTATACCATGTTCGGGGAACTCAGCCGGATGACCCAGTTCAAGGATAAATCGGCAAAGCACGCCGAAAATATCAACGCCGGACTCTTCACCTATCCTGTCCTGATGGCCGCCGATATCCTCATCTATCAGCCGGATTACGTCCCTGTAGGCGAGGACCAGAGGCAGCATGTGGAGATCTGCCGGGATATTGCGGAACGCTTCAACGGCATTTATGGCGATGTGTTCCGGGTGCCGGAACCTTATATCGCCAAGGTCGGCGCACGAATCAAGAGCCTCAACGCGCCGGATGCCAAAATGAGCAAATCCATGCCCGAGGGCTGCGTTTTCCTCATGGAAAAGCCGGAGGACATCATGCGGAAATTCAAGCGGGCCGTCACGGACAGCGATACGGAACGCTGCGTCCGCTACGCCCCCGAGGAAAAACCGGGCGTATCCAATCTGGTGCAGATCTACGCCGCCGCCACCGGCAAGAGTTTTGAAGAGATTGAGGCCGAGTTCGACGGACAGGGCTACGGTAAGTTCAAGCCCGCGGTAGGCGAGGCGGTGGTGGAGACGCTGCGGCCTATCCGCGAGAAGACAGAACGCCTGCTGGCGGATAAGGCGTATCTGGAGGGCGTCTACCGGGCCGGAGCTGAAAAGGCCGGATATGCGGCGGAAAAAACCCTCCGCAAGGTGTACAAAAAAATAGGCTTTTTGCCCAGATAAGCGGAGGATGTCATGGATATCATGGAAACCATGGTTGACCGGACTACGGTCACGCCTGTTATCATGTCCCTGGCTGTGTCGATGCTGCTGAGCTTTGCGCTGACGCCGCTGGTTAAGCGTCTGGCCTATAAGATCGGTGCCGTGGACGTCCCGAAGGACAAGCGGCGGATGCACGACCACCCCATTCCCCGCCTGGGCGGACTGGCTATTTTCATCGGCTTTGTCATCACGGTCCTGATCTTTGCCGAGACCGGCCGGCAGCTCCGGGGCATTCTGCTCGGCTCCTGCCTGATTGTAGCGGTAGGCGTGGTGGATGACTCTCACCCGCTGGGGGCGGGCATCAAGTTTATTTTGCAGATCGTGGCCGCGCTGATTGCCGTGTGGCACGGTGTGGTCATTGAGGCAATCGCCAACCCCCTGCCTGTCGGGGGAGGATATCTGGAATTCGGCATCATGGCTGTCCCGATTACCGTCATCTGGATCGTGGCGGTGACGAACTCCGTGAACCTCATCGACGGCCTCGACGGTCTGGCGGACGGCGTGTCCACCATTGCCGCGCTGACTATGCTGGTGCTGGCGCTGCTGCTGGACGATTTGGAAATGGCGGTCATCTGCGCGGCACTGGTGGGGGCGTGCATCGGGTTCATCCCCTACAACCGCAACCCCGCGAAAATTTTCATGGGCGATACCGGCGCGACCTTTTTGGGCTATATGCTGGCCACCGTGTCCGTCACGGGCCTGTTCAAGCTCTATGCAATGATCTCGTTCATTGTTCCCTTTATCATCCTGGGCTTCCCCATTTTCGACACGGTATCCGCCTTCACCCGCCGGGTCCTGAAGGGACAGAACCCTATGAAAGCCGACCGCAGCCATACGCACCACAAATTGATCGACATGGGCATGAACCAAAAGCAGGCGGTGGCGACGCTGTATCAGGTAGCCGCCGTGCTGGGACTGTGCGCGGTGATGATCGTCACCACCGGCTATGTCAAAGTGATTCTGTCCGTGGCGGCGCTGGCCGGTACGGCCTTTACCGTGACGCGCATCGCACGGTATCCCCATGAGCATCCAAAACCGGCGGCAAAAGAGGAGCAATCAGACAGTACAGAAAAGGAGCGGTGATATGGAAAAACTGCGTATCATGAGCGTATTCGGGACACGCCCCGAGGCAATCAAAATGGCCCCCCTGGTGAAGGAGCTGGCCGGACGGGAGGAGATCGAATCCATCTGCTGCGTCACCGCCCAGCACCGGCAGATGCTGGACAGCGTACTGGACGTTTTTGGCCTGACGCCGGACCGTGACCTGGATATCATGACCCCCAGCCAGACCCTCAGCACCATTACCAGCAAGTGCCTCACCGGCATGGACGCCGCGATAGAGGAGCTGAAACCGGACCTCATCTTGGTTCACGGGGACACCTCCACCACCTTTGCGGGGGCACTGTCGGCGTTTTATCATAAAGTGCCGGTAGGACATGTGGAGGCGGGCCTGCGGACCTATGATAAATACTCTCCCTTCCCGGAGGAAATGAACCGGAAACTGGTGACCGCCATTGCAGACCTGTTCTTCTGCCCTACGGAAAACAACCGTCAGAATCTGGCACGGGAGGGCGTGACAAACAGCGTGTTTGTCACAGGCAACACCGTCATTGACGCACTGAAAACCACCGTGCAGAACGATTATGTGTTCGCTACGGACGGGCTGAACCAGCTGCCCTATGAGAGCAAAAAAATTGTGCTGGTGACCTGCCACCGCCGTGAAAACTACGGCCAGCCAATGGAAAACGTTATGTCCGCTCTGGCCGAAACCGCAAAGACCCATGGAGACGTGGAGCTGGTATATCCGGTGCATCTGAGCCCGGTGGTGCAGGAG
>CAMWSZ010000146.1 GCA_947177005.1 uncultured Clostridia bacterium
GACCGTTACAAAGCGCCTCACGGTTCTCAGTCATCTCTCGGTTCCTCCCTTCACAGGCAGAAGCGTCAATTCCGCCGCCAAGTCCCCGTTGAGGTAGAGGTCTGCGGCATACCGGTCCGGTCGGTCCGGCAAGGTCTCAGACCAGCCACCTCCGCCGCCGCCCGTTATATAAACCGGGCTTTCCCAGTCATCTTCTAATGGTTTCGCACCCCAGGCCCCGCCCGGCGTACTGTTTCCGCCGCCGGACCAGATACCCGGCAGCTCCAGTTCGGGCCGCGGTTTTCCTTCCTCAAAGTCACAAAGGGAAGCTGCGATATGGCTGTAACGGTTCCTGTTTTCCGGCGCGCCGGTATAATAGGCCAGCAGCTCCTCATGGCAGTCACTATTGAAAACTCCGTCAGGCATTGGGGTACAGTTAAAGGATGTGGAGGAAAACATAAAGCCCTGATTCACTTCAAAGCTGTCGATACAGGCTGACGTCTGCCACCGGCACAGGAGCGAGAAGTCACCGTACCCGGCCTCATATTCCCAAGCCGGGAGCGATTTTTCCGGACCGGAGGCCCGCAGGCTGCCCCACTCGCTGTAGGTTTTCCAAAACTCCTCCTGGGGCAAAACCACCCAGCGGCCCAGTTGTTTTTCCACCCGCACCGTCTGTACTGCTAACAGGCCGTATGGGTCCTCCCGCTCACTGGGCGGTTCGGCCAGCTCCAGGACTACCAAACCCTCATAGGCATCCGTCCCGGCGGCTGCCAGATTGTATATTTTGTACCCGGAATCCATCAAAACCTCACCCGGCAGTTTTGAATCCTGCCATTCCCAAGTACCGTTTTCCCGTTCCTGACGGTAAGCGTCCATTAATGCGTTCTGCTCCTCAAGGGGGGCGCACATAGCACGGTAGGGGATATATTGTTTCAGCAGCGCCTTTGCGTAAGCATCCAGGGCACCGGCGTATGTGGTACACCGTACAGACCGCGCAGAAACCATGTCATCAATCTGCTTATCGCAAAAAATGATATGGAAATTGTCAATCGCCGGCGCTTTAGCGCCGGTCAGCAGCGGCACGAGCAGCGAGAGCGTCACGCACGCGGAAACCAGCCCCATTCCACGGGGATACCGTTTAAATCTGGCGATAGCCTCAATTCTCCGGCGGATATTTTTCCCGCCGTTGGCCATAGAGGAGGTCCCCGGCGCACAGGAATATTTTTCACCAGCCATAGAGAGCAGAATACGGCCATAATCCCGGCGGTCCTCACCCTGCAAGCGTTCCAGAACACGCTGGTCACAGAGGGCCTCCAGATCGTTGGCGGCCCGGTTGGCACAGTACCACAGCAGCGGATTGCACCAGTGGAGGCAGCGAAAGAAGCAGATGACCCACCCCCACAGGACATCCCGGTATTTCAGGTGCAGCAGTTCATGGAGGATGACTTTTTCGTCCACAGGTTCACCAGCGGGAACCGCCAGCACAGGCCGGAACACGCCGCAGATAAACGCGGACGGCAAACCGTCCGCCTCCACAACCGGGCAGGCGTTCAGTCCAAAGCGTTCCGCCGTTTCACGGACATCCGCCATTTCGACCGGATTTCCCCGCCGCAGGGCAAACCGCAGGCGGGCATAGGAGAGCAGGTATCGTGCCAGGAAAAGCACTGTTCCCGCTGCGTAGGCAAAAAACAGCCAATCCGTCAGGGAGCGGGGCAACGCCGCGGGCGGCGCCGGAAGCGGGAAGGCAATTTGCGTCAGCGTACCGAATTCCCCTGTCAGCGATGATTTAAGCAATTCGATATAGAAGGGCCAATTGACCAGCGCATACCGGCCATTGATTCCCGCCGGGAACAGCAAAACCAGTGCCAGCACGCCCCACGCGGCGAACTGCCAGCGGGGCGGCAACTTATCTTGGAACATAGCCTTCAGTGCCAACAGCAAAACCGCGGTTCCGGAAGCGGTAAGCGTCTGCAACAGGAACGCCCAAATATCCGTCACGAGCTACACCTCCATATCATCCAGCAGCTGCCGCAGCTCATCCCGCTCCTGAGCGGTGATCGGTTTTTCTTTCAGGAAGGCGGTGACGAGGTCCTTGGCAGACCCGCGGTAGACGTTTCGGAGGAAGCTGTCACGCGCCTGGGTCCGGCACACATCCTGCTCCAGCGCGGCGCGGTAGCGGCTGGGATAGACGCTCTTATCAATAGAGACCAGCCCTTTGGCCTCCATTCTGGTCAAATAGGTCTGCACGGTATTGCGGCTCCAGCCCGTCTGTTCCCGCAGCGCGGCGGTCAGCTCACCCAAAGCCGCGCCGCCGGTATCCCACAGCGCACCCAATACCAGCCATTCCCGTTCCGAAAGCTTCATAGCGTTTTACCTCCTACAAGTGTAGCATCTTCTTTGATACTACACTTGTAGGAGGTGTTTGTCAAGGGGGAAAGCTGGCGGCTGTTAAATTTTTATGAAAAAAGAATATTCGAGGTTGTTTTTCCGGGCGGTGTGTGCTATGATGATAGCTATCAGGAATCAACCAATCTAAGTTGTGAAGGAGTGATTTCATATGGTTAAACTGATTATGAGCGGCTCTGGTGAGGGCAAGACAAAGCAGCTCATCACCATGATGGACAACGCGGCAGAGAAGGAAATCGGCTGCATGGTCTGCATTGAGCCCACCCGGAACATGAGCTTCAATCTCCGGCATCAGACGCGTCTGGTGGACGCCTCCGAATTTTACATCGCCAACTTTGAGGCGCTGCGCGGCTTTATCTGCGGCCTGTATGCCGGGAATTACGATATCTCCCATATTTTTATCGACAATCTGGCAAAAGTAGCCCACAGCAAGGACCCGGAGGAGACGGGGGCATTTCTGGAATGGCTGGACAAATTCAGCGCGCCGCTGAATCTGACCGTCACCATTACCATCAGCGCGGCCCCCGAGAGCGCTACCGATACCATGCGCAAGTATCTGTAAGCCGACCGTACTTTCTACAGAAACGGCATGGCCATTATGGTCGTGCTGTTTTTGTTGTATTTAAGCGGCGGTGCGGGAGGCCCAGGCCAGGTCACCGGCCGGGCCTGACGCACCGGGCGCTGCCGGGAGCAAATCAGAGGCCGAGGCCATAGATTCGGTTTGCGTTATCGAAGAAGACGGCGTTCCAGTATTGTTGGGGGATGAGGCGCTGTACAAACCCGATATATTCCCCGAGATTGACAATAGGCCAATCGGTGCCGAACATGATATTATCCCATTGAACGACAGCGGTCAGCCATGTGGTTAAGAGGGAGGCGTAACCGGCCTGTGTCTGAAAATAGGCGTCCAGATCGACGCGCCCCTCCAGCAGTCCGGACAGGTCTGTGCTGACATTAGGATTTTTCTCCACGACCGCGGCGGCGGTCTCCAGAAACGGGTTGCCGAAGTGGCACATAACGAAGCGGGTCTGTGGGAAACCGGCGGCCACCTCGTCCAGCGCGAGGGGGTGGCAGTATTTTAACTGAGCGCGGGGAAAAGCGGTCAGGCCCATATGGACGGCCACCGGTTTGTCATATTTTCTGGCAAGCTCATAGACAGGGTGATAGATCGGGTCTGAGAGCCAGACGCTGTTATAGCCGGGATAGAGCTTCACACCGCAGCAATTATCCCGTTTCAGATGTTCCTCGACGCGGTCCGGCAGATCGGGGATCAAATTTTCACCGTTTTCCAAAAGGGGGCTGTCGAGGCCCGCGCAGTAGTGAAAGAGATCAGGTGGGTAGTTATGAAAGCCGGCATCCAGGCTGCCGTTCCCCATGACAACGCCGTGGACAATATTCAGTTCCCCATAGACCTGCCGGAGGTGTTCTATGCTGTTGCGGTGTCCGACGCCTGCGGCCATTTCCGCGGCGTGGTCTCCGGTAAACAGGTGCAGGTGGGCATCAATGATTTTCATGATACGGATTCTCCTTTCGGGGCAGGGCGCAGCGCCTGCCCTGCTTATTATACTCCCGGCGGACCGTTCCGGCAAGCCCTGTCGAATGACGGAGAGTTCCGCGAATATACACAAAAAAATACTCAAAAATTGACCGGTAACCGGCAAAAAGCGGCATTCATGCCGGTAATCGCATAAACGTTCCCGGAACAGGGAGCGCGGAAGAATTTTTCTCTTTACGAAAGATGTCTTTTCGTGTAGAATAGGAAAGATGAACAGGCAGAAGGGAGGCGGCCGCCGCGAACGGAAATGGATATGTTCTGCATCTGCCAAAGGATGAGAGTGTGATTTTGCCCGGACCGGTCGTCCGCCGTCTCGTGGAGGCCGGTGACGGCGACGCGGCTCTGGTATACATAGCAATTCTGCGCAGCGGCAGCAGCATTGACGAAACGGCCCTGCGCACGCAGCTGCAATGGACGGTGCAGCGTCTGCGTCTGGCACTGGACCACCTGGCCGCGCAGGGACTGATTGCGCGGCCCCAGTCGGGCTTACCGCTGGCCGGACCGCCGTCCGCTCTGGAGCCGCCGGCGGAACGGCAGACGGAGTACACCCGTGCGGACATGGCCCGGGCAATGGAGGGCGCGGAGTTTTCGTCGCTGGCGAAGGCGGTGGAGGAGCGGCTGGGCAAAAAGCTGACCACGCCGGGTCTGGCGATTCTGCTGGGCCTGTATGACCATTTGGGCCTTCCTGCGGACGTGATTTTTCTTTTGGTAAACTTCTGCGCCGAACGCACGGCGGCGCAGTACGGGGAGGGCCGCATTCCCACCATGCGGCAGATTGAGAAGGAGGGCTACCACTGGGCCCGGGAGGGGTTTCTGGATCAGGAGAGCGCGTCGGCGTACATCCGGAAGTACCAGCGGAGCCGGGAGGCACTGCCCCAACTGATGCGCCTGCTCCGTCTGGACGGGCGCAAGCCGTCGCCCAGCGAGGAAAAATATTTGCTGTCATGGGTGGACAAGGGCTTTGACAACGACGCGATTGAAAAGGCGTATGACCAGACCATACTCTACTGCAAGGAACTGAAATGGGCGTACATGAACAAGATTCTGTGCAACTGGGACCAGCAGGGGCTGCATACGCTGAAGGCAATCAATGCCAGTGAGCAGCGTCCCGTACAGCCCCGCCGGAGCCGCGGGACGCCGTCGCCCTCACAGGACGCAGGGAAAGCGGCGCAGGAGGAAATGGCGCGGATGGAAAAATATCTGGAGCAGCTTCGCAGCAGGAAGGAGGGGGGATAAATGGCCCTCGACGCAAAGATTATGGCCGCGGCGTACCGGCGGCAGCAGCAGGACCGCGAGTCCCGCCGCCGGGACCTGGAGCGCCGGGAGCAGGAGGTATACAGCCGGGTACCCCGTGTGGCGCAGATCGACCGGGAACTGCGGGGCACGGCGGCAAAGATTGTACTGGCGGCGTTTGAGACGGACGGTGATCCGGAGGCCGCGCTGCTGCAAATGCGGAATGTAAATCTGGCGCTTCAGCGCGAGCGGGCGGAGCTGCTGGTGGGCCACGGCTGGCCGCTAGACTATCTGGACGGCGCGCCGCAGTGTCCGCAGTGTCAGGACAGCGGCTACCTGCGGGACGGCACGCCCTGCCGGTGTCTGAACGCCTACTACACACAGGAGCAGAACCGCCGTCTGAGCAAGCTGCTGGATCTGGGCGGGCAGTCATTCGAGACATTTTCATTCGAGTGGTACAGCCCCAACGGCTGGCCGGAATACGGCCGCAGCCCGCTGGACAACATGCGCATGGTAAGGGCCATTTGTGAGGAGTACGCCCAGACCTTCGGGCCCTACAGCGGGAATCTGCTTTTCACCGGCGCGCCGGGGTTAGGCAAGACGTTTCTGTCGGCCTGCATTGCCCGCAGGGTAAGCGAACGGGGCTTTTCGGTGGTATACGACACGGCAAACCATGTATTTCAGCAGTTTGAGAGCTCGAAATTCGGCCATGAAAATCCGTATGAGGAGGACCCGGACCGGGAGATCAACCGTTATCTCAACTGCGACCTGTTAATCATGGACGATTTGGGCACGGAGCTGATGAGTAATTTTATTCAGTCCGTATTTTACCGGATCATTAACGACCGTCTTCTAAGCCGCCGGGAAACGGTACTGTCCACGAATCTGACGGTGGACGGCCTGGGGGACCGCTACGGCGAAGCGGTGCGGTCCCGCATTCGGGGGGAGTATCAGGTCCTGGTATTTTTCGGCGACGACATACGGGTTTTGAAGCGGGACCGGTCCTAAGCGGAGGGTGAGTCCGCACTGTCCCCTGTCCAGTAACGAAAGAAAGCCGCCAAATTCAGGAAAAACAGAGCGGTCCCGGCGTTGAAAAACACCGGGACCGCTTATTATACCTCGATTGCCTCCATTTTCTCATTGTAGAACCGGCATCCGCACCGGCCGTTTTCCTTTACTGCATACAGAGCGACATCAGCGTGTTTATAGAGTCCGTCGGTGAAGCCGTCCCGGGAGAACGCGCCGCCGACGCTCAGCGACACCACCGGCAGGCCGTCCGCCGGATGTGTCAGCAGCTCGTTGATTGCCTCCACCTGAGCCTGCACGTCCGGTTCTTTTTCCGGGGCCACTCCGGTAAGGATTACGGAAAACTCGTCTCCGCCGACGCGGCAGGGGATACCGGTGTCCCCGAAATTTTCCGTCAGCAGTCCGGCGACCCGCTGAAGAACCTTGTCCCCCATTTCGTGGCCGTATCCGTCGTTGACCTGCTTGAACTTATCCACGTCCACAATCAGAAGTCCCACCGTTTTTTTCTCAGCGGACAGCTTCTGGCGCATTTGTTCAAAAGTGCCGCGGTTCAGCAAGCCGGTAAGGGCGTCGTGTTCGGCCTGATGCCGCAGGCGGTTTTCATGGTCCTCGTTCTTTGCGAGCATGACATTATAGGTTTGGGCGAGGCATTTGCACTCATACGCGCCCATCACGCGCAGGCTTTCTCTGGCCTTGATCTGTTTGATATAGTGGGTCATGGGGAACACCACCAGCAGGATTGTCAATACAAATCCGAGGGCGGTCACAATTGCGTGGCACAGGATCAGGATCTGATGTTCCTGCATAGCGCCCTTGAAGTTGTCATAGCCGCGCTCCATAGTGATTTGTATATTGCTCTTATAA
>CAMWSZ010000147.1 GCA_947177005.1 uncultured Clostridia bacterium
CGGGAACTATTATGTTCCGATAGACGAGGCTATGCCGCCCGCCCGTATGGAGGCGATTTTGACGCAGCTTCAACCGCCGCTGCTGCTCTACGCCTCCAGTCAGGAGCAAATTGCCCGGCGGCTGGCCCATTTGTGTCCTGTTTTGAACGTGGACGAGGGCGCTCAGGAATCTGCGGACGATGCGTTATTAGAAAGCCGGCGTGCCCGGGTGTTGGATGTGGACCCGGCGTATGTTATCTTTACCTCCGGTTCTACCGGAACGCCAAAGGGAATTGTGGTTTCCCACCGGTCGGTCATTGATTTCACGGAATGGATGGCAGATGCGTGCCAATTTTCCCAGAATGATGTGCTGGCCAATCAGGCCCCATTTTACTTTGATTTGTCTGTCAAAGACCTGTATCTTACTATGAAATGTGGAGCATCCTGCCACATTTTGGCAAAGAAATTATTTATGTTCCCCTTGCTGCTGCTGCGTGAGATCGAACGGGTCGGGGCCACCGCGCTGGTGTGGGCCACGTCCGCTTTCCACTTGCTGGCAAATTCCGGAGGGTTGGAACGGTGCCGTCCCCAGACGCTGAATAAGGTAATTCTGGGAGGGGAGGCGCTGGGTGCAAAGCAGCTGAATGTCTGGCGGTCAGCTTTACCGCACGTACAGTATATCAATCTTTACGGTCCTACAGAAGTGACTGTAGACTGTACGTGGTATCTTATTCCAAAGGACCGGCCGTTTTCTGACGGAGAGGCCATTCCTATCGGCACGCCCTGCCGGAATATGGAAGTATTGCTGCTGGATAAAGAACTTCATCCGATACAGGAGGGTCAGGTGGGGGAGATCTGCGTGCGGGGGATTGGCCTTGCCAATGGCTATTACGGCAATTGGGACAAGACGCAGACTGCGTTTATTCAAAATCCCCTGAATCCCTGGTATCCGGACCGCGTGTACCGTACCGGTGATTTGGGATTCCGGGGAACGGACGGTTTGCTCTACTTTGCGGCACGGTGTGACAACCAAATCAAGCATATGGGCTATCGCATCGAATTAGGGGAGGTGGAGACCGCCCTGAACGGTGTGGAGGGTATAGCCGCGGCAGTGTGCTTTTTTGACCAGGAACATGATAGAATCGTGTGTGTCTGCCAGACAAGCCTGACTGATAAGGAGATTATAGCGGCTCTCCGGGAAACGTTGCCTAAGTACATGCAGCCCAATATTTACCACCATGTGGATACCATGCCCTATAACGCCAACGGCAAAATCGACCGGGTGCGTCTGAAAGAGGAATACTTTGGTGAAACAGGTTCATAGCTATGAGGAATTGGCCCCCGTTTTGTCAGCCCAATTGAGGCGCGGGGTGATGACGAATACCACCCTTACCCAGGAGGAATGGCGGCAGGAAATTTCGTCCGGGACGCTGTGGCTTCAAAGCTGGGAGGGCGGTGTGCTGCTTTTACGCCGCCGTGAGAAACACGCCGTGCTGAATTTTTACCTTCAGGACACAGTCCTGCCGGATAATTTCGTCTGGGACGGCCCCACAGTATTGGAGATTGCTGCCCGGCCCCGCGATGAAGGATTGCTGCGGGCTGCGGCATTTTGGCGGACAAAGGGATTTCAGGAACTGTTCCGGCGGGAACGGCTGACGCTGCCTAAAGATACGGCTGTTGCTGCGGGGGAGGGCCTTTTGACGGCGCGAATTGCAGATCTTTCGGATGCCGGGGCTGTTTATGTGCTGTTTCGGGAGAATTTTGATTTAATCACAGGTTGTCTGCCAACTGAGAAAGCGTTGGAATATGATTTGAATACAGGAAATATAGTGTGTGCCGTTACACCGGAGGGCGAGACGGCGGGGCTGCTGCATATTACACCGGGCCGGGGGGCGAGTCAGCTTCGTCATCTGGCGGTCAGAAAAAAATACCGCCGGCAGGGTGGAGCGCAGCGCATGTTGGCCTGTTATTTGGAGCATACCGGTTATGCCAGAAGTCAAGTGTGGGTACGGACGGACAATGAGGCCGGACAGCGGTTTTATCGCAAAAACGGCTATGCGCCCGACGGCTGGACTTCTACTGTACTGTATCGCTTATAGGCGAATATCAATCGAAAAGAGGAGACGATAATGGAACAGTTGTTGAAACTGCTGAGCGAGATTTGTCCAGGGATTGATTTTGAAAAGGAGACCGCCCTTATTGATGACGGCCTTCTGGAATCTCTGGACATTGTTACTATCGTTGGTGAAATTATGGACGAGTTCGACGTGGAGCTGAATGTGGACGACCTGCTGCCGGAAAACTTCAACTCCGCCCAAGCCATAATGGATTTGATTAACAGCCGCAGAAGCTGAGATGTCATTTACTTCAGGGACGTTTATCGTCTTTGTACTGACGGCGCTGGTTGTTTATTATCTGGTGCCCCAGCGGTTTCGGTGGGTGGTCTTGCTGCTGGCAAGCTATGGGTTTTACTTCACCGGCGGTGCGGGTGCAATGGGCTATTTGCTGTTTATTACCCTGACCACCTACTTGGCGGGCAGGGTTTTAGGCGCACTCAATGAAAAGAGAAAGGGTCTGCCCGCAACAGATAAGGCAGGACTTGAGCGGGTAAAACGGCGGAAAAAACAGGTGGTACTGGTTACACTGCTGGGAAATTTTGGACTGTTGTATGCGGTCAAGTATCTCGGCGTTACCTTTGACCTGCTGGGTTTGCCGCGTCCTGGACTGGTGCTGGTGCTTCCTCTGGGACTTTCTTTCTATATGTTTCAGTCCGTTGGCTATGTCATTGACTGTTACCGGGGGAAATTTCCGCCGGAAAAGAATCTAGCTAAATTTGCCCTCTTTGTATCATTTTTTCCTCAAGTAGTGCAGGGACCTATCAGCCGGTTTGGTGACTTGGCTCCTCAGCTTACCAAAGGGAATGAATTTGACGCAGATCAGGTAAAATATGGCACCCAACTGGCTATGTGGGGATATTTTAAAAAGCTGGTGATCTCAGACCGGGCCGGTGTTGTGGCAGCCACAGTATTTGGCGGTTTTACGCAGTACCGTGGTACGGTACTATTTGCAGGGGTGCTGTTCTACTGTATCCAGCTCTATTGTGATTTCTCCGGCGGCATCGACATCACCCGAGGCGTGGCCCAAATGTTCGGCATTGATGTGGCGGAGAATTTTTGCCGTCCTCTGTTCGCCGTATCTCTTACGGATTACTGGCGGCGGTGGCATATCACCTTGGGGCAGTGGATGCGGGATTATGTATTTTATCCTATGTCCCTGTCCAGACCGCTGACTCAACTAGGCAAATGGACCCGCAGACATATCAAAGGAAAGTTAGGAAAGATCGTTCCGACTTCTATTGCTACTTTTACAGTATATTTTCTTATCGGCATCTGGCACGGCGCGGAACTGCGTTATATCCTGTTCGGCTTCTGGAACGGCATTCTGATTACGGCGTCTCTGCTGCTGGAGGGAAAATTTCAGTACTGGCGGAAGAGACTGCATATCAGAACAGAAAGTCTGCTTTGGCGGCTGTTCCAGATGATCCGTACATCGGCACTGGTGTTTTTGGGGCGCTATCTTACGCGGGCGGATAGTGTCCGTACAGCACTGTGGATGATAAAAATGACCGTGCTGGACCCGGAGATCGCTGCGCTGTGGGACGGAAGAATGCTGGCCTTGGGCCTTAACGGCTGGGAACTGATGATTGTGTTTCTTGGTATGGCGGTACTTCTGACGGCGGAGTGTTATCAGGAGTTTGGAGGTCATGTCCGCAAGGCTTTGGAACAGCGCCATTGGCTGGTACAGTGGGCTGCGATTTTCATTCCACTGGCAGTCATTTTTGTGCTTGGCGTCATGGGCGGGGACTATATCGCTCCGGGATTTATCTATCAGCAATATTGACGGGAGAAATCTATGGGATCAAAACACAAACTATCCTCTAAAGGATGGCTGGTTCTGTTCGTCTTTTCGGCGGCGCTGCTTGCAGTAGGGCTGGGCGTGTTCAACGTGGTAACTGACCCCTTCGGCGTTTTTGGCGACCGGGTGCTGGAGTGGTGGTCCTACGATGAGACCAATAATCCTCGGGTGGCCAAATTCTCCTATCTGGAACAGCACCACGACGAGTATGACTCTTATATTATCGGCTGTTCCTCTACCAGTTCTTTCCCAAAGGAACAGTTGGACCAGTATTTTGACGCAAATTTTTATAATCTTATCATGTACGGCGCGGATATGCTGGATGTAGAGCAATACGTCCACTATCTGCTGGAACACTATTTGGTGAAGAATCTGGTAATCAACGTGTATATTGATAATGGAGTTGTTTATGACAATGAGAGCGACGCCTTCACCGGCAGTATGCCCTGGCAGGTGGACGGCAGTTCCCCGGTATCCTTTTATAGCCGCTACCTGTTTGCCGACCCGCGTTATGGATGGACTAAGCTGAACAAGCTGCGCACGGACAGTGTGATCCAAGATGTCCACGATGTGTTCGAGGTGGAGAGCGGAGCCTATGACAAATCCCGTCGGGATGTAGAGCCTATCGGCAGTCTGGAAACTTATCTTACGGATTATCCGGCGTTCGTATACTACCCTATGTCCGAACAGAAAATGACGCAGACGGAAAACTGTATGAAAAGCGTAGGTGCCATTCGGGACATGTGCCGGGAGGCGGGAGTGAATCTTATGGTAGTGACTGCTCCTGTCTACTACGACTATTTGCTGTGTTTTGACAGGACAGAGGTGGAGTCATTTTATACTGCGTTGGCAGAGGAAATTCCGTATTGGGACTTTTCCGTCAGCTCTGTGAGCCGGGAACCCCGTTACTTTTATGATGAGACCCATTTTCGTAATTGCGTAGGAAAAATGGCGCTGGCCCGGGCTTTTGGGGATGATACCGTTTATATTCCGGAGGACTTCGGTGTGTATGTGACCCCGGAGAACGCAACAGAACATGTATCTAGGTACTGGGATGTTCCAGAACCGGATGTTTCTGCATATACCGTCAAGATTCCTATTCTCAGATATCAAAATTTTGAGGAAAAATCCCTGTCTGTAACGCAAATAGAGGAGCAGATCACCACCTTGGACAGAGCCGGGTATACAGCCGTCAGCTTTGAAGATCTGCGTGCTTACGTAGAGCAGGGGAGAGAACTGCCGGAAAAACCGGTTGTCATCACCTTTGACGGAGGATGTCTAGACAGCATAGCTGGTTGCTTGCCTGTTCTGGAGAAATATGGGATGAAAGCAACTGTCTTTGTTATTGGCAGTTTAATGGGTAAAGATACCTATAAAGACACCGGCGAAACCATAAGCTCCCATTTCTCTTTGGAACAGGCTGGGGAAATGCTGGATACCGGTCTGATTATGATTGGAAGCTGCGGTTGGGATATCTATAAGTTGGATGTCACTGCTCCCATTCGCTGCGGCATTCTACGCCGGGAGGATGAGTCAGAGAAAGGATATACAGCCTTTTTGCGTGAGGATATCCGTCTTGAAAATGAGTTGTTGAGTCCCGCTTTGGACGGAGATGTTGCTATCTTTGCGTTCCCTTATGGCTTGCATGACACTTTGAGTGAGATATTGCTTCGGGAGGCGGGCTTCTATGCCACCGTGACGGTTTCTTCTGGGGAGAATACCATTATTAAAGGACTTCCGCAAAGCTTACTGTGCATGAACCGTTATGATATTACAGAGAATGTTTCCCCAAAGAAACTGTTGGCCTTGATCGGAGAAACTTGAATTGATGATGCAAACAGTCTTCGTGAGATTACGCTCACAGGTATGACGCTGATAACCGTCCCGTAACCGTAAAATAAACACGAACCCAATGTGCCCCGAATTTTGACTTGTCTCCTGAAAATGACCCGGTACCCATTACTGTATGGACTTCTCACTTACCCCATATTTCTTCCTCAATTCCCTATAGCTCCCCTCTCCAGCCTGATAAGATTCTGCTATGCTCATCTTGAATTCTACGGGGTACGTGGACATACAATGATCCTCCTAAAGTAGACTTTGGGTAGTTCCTTAAATTATAGTGCGTCTGAAATTCTTTCATTGCCTCCGGGTCATAGGCCAGAAAATTACGATACCCGCACCTGCATAATTCCGCGATTACCTTAGCGCTGAGCGTATCACGAACATCACTGCTTCCGGCGTTAAAGGACAGGCCAAGAATCCCGATACACGTAGATTCGTCTCCTCCTGCCGCACGGATAATCCTCTTTGCAGCTGCCTCCAGCATCGTTTCGTTGGTGTCAATTATATGTTGAAAGATGCGGCAATCGTATCCCTTTGCTTTGGCCAGTGCGTAAAAGGCGTTGGTTTCCTTTGGAAAACAATAGCCGCCGTAGCCGCAGCCAGGGTAGAAATAGTTGCGGATGCGCCCCGTTTGCCAGCGGCAATCCCATATGTAGAATGCGAGGTAATGTCACAAAGGGGTTGAAAGGAGGAAAAGAAAAGATATAATAGGGAAAAAAGAGGCAGGAGGAAGGAAGAAATGGCAGAGATGAAAGTGAAGTGTCTGTATTGCGGAAGTGAAGAAGTGTCGTTATACGGGAAAAACCGTACAGGAAGGCAACGGTATCTGTGCCGAAACGAGGCATGCCGGCACAAAACCTTTCAAGTGGAGTATAAGAATCAGGCAAGCAGGCCAGGAACCAAAGAAAAAATCATAGAAATGGTCATGAACGGAGCGGGAACACGGGATACCGGAGGTGTGTTAAAAATATCACCCAACACAGTGACAGCAGTGTTAAAAAAACGAAACAGTATGTCAAGCAGGTGAATGAGGAATATCTGAAAACCAGAGCAGGAATCGAGGTTGAGATTCTTCCTCCCCTGGGGGTGGAAATGGATGAAATGTGGAGTTATTATCACGATAAGTCCCACCAATTATGGTTGTGGTGGGCGGTAGATCATGCCACAAATACCCCGTTGGCGTTTACCTTTGGTACGCGGGAACACAAGTATTTGGATGAACTTCTTGCCTTACTCCGTCCCTTTCCCATTGCAGCGGT
>CAMWSZ010000148.1 GCA_947177005.1 uncultured Clostridia bacterium
TGACAGTACCGTCAGCATACGCGGCTTTCCAGAAGTCGTTGAAGGTTTCTACCATATCGCTGCCCTTGCGGAAGCCCACGCCGTACTCTTCACTTTCCTCCTCGTTCAGAATCACTGCCATAGCCAAGTCGGGATAGCTGGTGCCTTCACCCGTCATCGCGCCGGCCATCAGCAGGTCGATCACGCAGGCGTCGCTGCTGCCGGAGGCGACTTCCATGAGGGCCTTTGCCTGGGTATCTACCGCAATAAAGGAGAGGCCCAGTTTATCCAGCGCTTCCGCACCGGCGGAGCCGTTCTCTGCCGCAAAATTCAGTTCGCCGAGACTGTCGGTGGTCTGATACTGGTCCGCTTTGTCCGCGTTGAGGACAACTACCTGAGAATTCATGCAGTAGGGCTCGCTGGTACTCATCAGAGCCATAACATCGTCTGTGAGCGACATGCCGTTCCAAACCGCGTCAATGCCTTTGGTTTCCAGCTCCATGACCTTGTTGTCCCAGTTGATTTCGATAAACTCAACATTAACACCAAGATTTTCCGCAAAGGCCCTTGCCATATCCGCGTCAAAGCCGATCCACTCGGCGCTCTCACCGTCATGGTAGTCCATAGGCTCGAAATCGGTGATGCCGACAATCAAGGTGCCCTTATCTTTGATGTAAGCGGTATCGCTGTCCGCATCCGCACTGCTGTCATCCTGGTTCCCACCGCTGCCCGCGTTGCCGGTATGATGGACACCGTCCTCATGGTGGGCACCGTTCGTGTTGTTGACGGCAGGGGTTCCCTCATTGCCGGAATTCCCGGCATTTCCGGCATTGCCGGAATTTCCGCCGCCGCAGGCGGCCAGCGCCAGCACCATTGCCAGCGCTAAAACCATTGCAAAAAACTTTTTCATCCTGAAGAGATCCTCCTTTGGCCCATAGGCCGATTTAATACGCTAACAATTTACCATACTAAAGTAATTTTGTAAAGCCATATTTCCTCCAAGAACCGCTCATGCGGTCTTTGACGGTTTGTGTAGTTTTGACAATCTGGCTGCTGTATATTTCCCACAGTAAAATTCAGGATTTTCCGTATGGCGGACTGCATAAATCCGGCCGGGCGGTCATAGAGTAGAACAGGAAACGTGAGGAATGGCCTCCCAGGTTCACGGAGGTTTGATACGCTTTCAAAATTGCTCTGAATCCCAGATTTCTGCCCGGTAACAAATGAAGATTTCTTATCAAAGCTCCGCATCAGTCGGACCGCGCTGTCCACCGAAAATTTACGCGCAACTGCGCATGGGAGGTTACTATGACAAATACCGATCTCTATCAGGATATAGCGACCAGAACCGGCGGGTCCCTGTTCGTAGGCGTACTGGGGCCTGTACGGACCGGAAAATCTACGTTTATCAAGCGTTTTATGGAGACCTGTGTGATCCCCAACATCGACAATGTTTACCGGAAAGAGCGGGCCATTGACGAGCTGCCCCAGTCCGGCAGCGGCCGGACCATTATGACCGCTGAACCGAAGTTTGTTCCGGAGGAGGCCGTGGAGCTGACTCTGGACGGCGGCGTTACCTTTGCCGTGCGGCTGATCGACAGTGTCGGGTATATGGTCAAGGGCGCAATGGGGCAGTTCGAGGACGGAACGCCGAGAATGGTGATGACACCCTGGATTGACCACGAGATCCCCATGGCGGAGGCCGCGGAGATCGGTACTCGAAAAGTGATTCAGGAGCACTCCACGGTCGGCATCGTGATTACGACGGACGGTTCTATTACGGACATCCCGCGGGAGGATTATCTGGAAGCGGAGGAGCGGGTCATTACCGAGCTTCAGGCGCTGGGCAAACCTTTTGTGGTGCTGCTGAACACCAGCGAGCCGAACGGAAACCGGGCTGTCAGCATCAGCCGGGATATTGAGAACCGTTTCGGGGTGCAGTGCCTCCCGGTCAACTGTCTGGAGCTGAACGAGGACGCGATTACATATATTATAAAGAGTATCCTCTTTGAGTTCCCGCTGCGGGAGATGCGGATTTTCCTTCCGGCCTGGATCGATGCATTGCCCATGAATCATCCGATTAAGCAGGACGTATATGGCGTGATCCGTGAGGGCGGAGACAAAATGAGCCATATCCGGGAAGTGGAACCGATTATAAAGGGAATGGGGGAGCGGGAGAACATTTCCCTGAGCCGGGTACTGTCGATTGATCTGGGGAAGGGGATCGCGTCCGCAGAATTACAGCTGCCCAGAGAGCTGTTTTATCAAACGCTCAGCAGTCAGTCCGGGTTTACCGTGGCGGACGACGGGGATCTAATGGAGCTGCTGACAGAACTGGCCGGCGTAAAGGCACGGTTTGACAAGGTATCGGACGCCCTGAACAACGTCTATGAGACCGGTTACGGAATCGTGATGCCTACAATGGATGAGCTGCTGCTGGAGGAACCGGAGATCATGCGGCAGGGCGGACGCTACGGCATTAAGCTGAAGGCCAGCGCGCCGTCGATCCATATGTTCAAGGTGGATATCGAGTCTACGGTATCGCCGATTGTCGGGAACGAGAAGCAGAGTGAGGATATGGTCAACTATTTAATGGAAAAATTCAGCGGCGATCCGACGCAGATCTGGGAGTCGAATATATTTGGACGCAGTTTCCACGAGCTGGTAAATGAGGACTTGCAGGCGAAGCTCTACCGTATGCCAATGGATGCGCGGCTGAAGTTCCAGGAAACCCTCCAGCGGATTGGGAACGAGGGGAGCGGCGGATTGATCTGCATCATCCTGTGACAAACCGCGATGCACAATCATGTATCCGTAAAAATATCAGGGACCCAGAGTGCCGTTATGGCATTCTGGGTCTCTTGCTTTAGGCGCGTTTTATGCTGTTCAATTTAGGCATTGTTCTGATAGTCGAGGCGGTCCACATTCCAATCCCTGATGATTTCCGTATAATACGCACACTGCTTTTTTGCCAGTTCCACATCCAGATTGATATAATTTCCGCACTCGGCGGCGCTTTTTCCGGGCATCGGGCCGTCGAACGCGGCCCCGGCGGCGAAGGTCTCCTGCACCAGCTTCACCGCATCCAGCATGGGCAGTTGACTGCTGTCGAAGAGAAAGTAGAAGCCGGTTTGACAGCCCATTGGTCCGAAATAGACAACGGCGTCCTTTGCGGAACCGTTGCGCAGGAGGGTGGCGATGACATGCTCTACGGAGTGCATCTCCGCATTGGTGAGCAGGTCGCCGGTGTTCGGTTTCTTGAAACGCAGGTCAAAGGTGATGACATTTCCGTCCCGGCGGGAGAGGTACATGCCGGGAGTCAGCTTGTTGTGGTCTACCTGAAAGCTGGCAATTCGCTCCATAATTGCAGTCTCCTTTATGTATTTAATATTTTTCGTCCCGAATCGCCTGTGCGAAGGGCAGGACGACAGTATTCAGCTTTGCCATTGCCTCGCCGAAGTTGAAATACTCCCCGGCGTTGTTGTCATGGCACAGCCGGTCCGAAACGGATTTCAGTGCAGTAAATTTGACGTTGTTGCGAAGGCACACCTGGGCTACCGCGCCGCCCTCCATTTCACAGAGGATCGCGCCGAAGGTCTCCGAGATCCAGTCCGCACGCTCGCCCTTTGTCATAAACACCTCACCGGTTGCGACGCGGCCGGTTTTGTGGGGCACGTTCAGAGCCCTCAAAATACGCTGCATCCGTTCGGACTCGCTGGTGGGGAAGTCGATTTTGTTGACGGTGGAGACCAGTCCCACCGGGTCGCCGATAGCGGAGGTGTCCACGTCGTGCTGGACGAAGCTGTCCGCCAGAACCACCGTACCGACAGGCAGGTCCAGGAAGCTGCCCGCCACGCCTGCGTTGACAATCCAGCCGGGATGATAGCGGTCGATGAAGAGCTGGGCGCTCATGGCGGCGTTGACCTTGCCGATGCCGCCGGCGTAGGCAAGAATACCCGGTTCGATCTCGTACACCGGCACGCCGCTGACGGTCTCCAACAGTTTAGCGCCGGTGCTTTTCAGAATGCTTTCGATTTCTCCGCTCATGGCGTAGGATAATCCGATTTGCATAGTGTATCCCCCTGATTTTATATTCTGCACTTATTATACCATAGAGGGACATTTTCGTAAAGAGGAAAATATTTATCGAAATTCGATAAAAATATATTGACAAACGGGAAATAGTCTGGTAACATATGGACACCTGAACAAGGAGGGGATGCAGAATGCAGCGAGTGGGACTGGTTCGGACGCTGAAGGGCGTGATTATATTTCTGGCCGTCATGGCGGCAATATATTACATTGAGATCTTCCCGGACCGCATCGAGGAAATAGTCCGGCAGAATGCCAACATGGCCTGGCTGGTGACGCCCGGCATTATAGCAATCAGCATCAGCGCGATACCGATTGCAATTGCATTGGTGCTGTTCTGGAAAATCTGCACGGAGATAGGTAGGGACAACTCGTTTTGCCACAAAAACGCCCGCTGGCTCAGCGGCATCGGCGTCTGCGCGATGATCGACACCGGATACTGCGCAATTGGTACGGTGACGCTGGAGCTCATTACCGGTTCGCCTGTCTGGCTGTTGGGGACGGCGGTATGTGTGGTTGGACTGGCGATTGCGCTGGCGGCGTTTCTGCTGTCTCATCTGGTTTTGAAGGCCGCTGACCTGAAAGCCGAAAACGACTTGACGATTTGAGGGGGACGGTATGCCGATCATAGTGAATCTTGATGTGATGCTGGCCAAACGGAAAATGTCCCTCAGCCAGTTGTCAGAGCAGGTGGATGTAACGATTGCCAATCTGTCGGTGCTGAAAACCAATAAAGCGAAGGCGGTGCGGTTTTCCACACTGGAGGCCATTTGTAAAGTACTGGACTGTCAGCCAGGGGACATTTTGGAGTACGTACCGGAAAAGGAGGAATCTGTATGAAAAAATTTGCTGTCTGTGTGTTGACAGTGCTGCTTTTAACCGCCTGCGGTTCCGGCATCGTTCTGCCGGATGCGGAGGACCTCTGCCGGATCACTGTCACCGGCAGCAGCGTACCGGTTGTAATCGACGATGAGGAGAAAATCCGGGAACTGCTGCGGGAGCTGCGTCAGGCGCAGGATACCGGCTCTGACAGTATACGGGACGACCCGGCAGAAGGGGATTTCCTGCAAGTGGATTTCATATTCCGGCAGGGGGGCGCCAGCAGGCTGTTTCTGCGTGAGGAGAAGGACAAAGTAATTGTGGAGCAGCCTTTTCAGCGCATTTATGAGACCGGTAAAAATATACTCAATCTTTTAGGGTGAAAAGGAGTGCTGTCATATGGAACAACCCACAACCAATCAGGCCGTATCGCCTAATGGAAATCCGCCAGCCGCCGCCGTACCGCCCCGGGAACACTGGAAGGTAGACGAAAGAGAGGTCCGGCTGCTGCCGATGTCTCTGCTGCTGGCGTATCTGACCGCCAGTTTTCTGTTCAACTGGCTTGGTTCCGATACCTGGAAACATCCGGGCTTCGGAATCACCGTACTGACTGCCGGATGGTATGCGGTCCTGTTTCTCTACCGCGGGACGTTGGGAATGAGGCAAAAGACCAACCGTATTCTAATGGCCGCGGTAATTCTGCTGTCCCTGACCTTCACCCTGTTTTCCAACCAGTGGCTCCGCTTCTGGAACCGCGCCCTTCTGCTGGTACTGGTTGCGGTCCATACCGGGGAGCTGTGCGGAGGGTGCCGTCTGCCGTGGAGCAGGGCGGGGATGCTGGCAGAGCGTCTGGGACGGTTCGCAGCTGGACCGTTTGTCCGCTGCGGCGCACTCTTGGAGACCATTGCGTCCCTGAAAAACCGGCAGGGCCTCCGGCGCTGGCTGCCGGTGCTGGTGGGGACCGGCGTGACGCTTCCGGCGCTGTGGCTGGTGACAAGCGTGCTGATGGACGCGGACGCAGTTTTTGCGCTGGTGGCCGGTGACACGCTGGCCTGGCTGGAACGCCATTTCGGACAGGTGCTGATGCAGCTGTTTCTGGCGCTGTGTATGATGCCGTTTTTATTCTCGCTGCTGTATTTTGCCGCCCATACGGAGACAAAAACGGCGGAAGAAAAGACGCGGAAAGCGCATGACAGTCTGTCCGCCGCCATTCTGCTGGACGCGCTGAATCTTCTGTACCTGTTTTTCCTGGCAGTCCAATCCACGGCACTGTTCGGGAACCGCGCCTATCTGGAACGGGCGGGGATCAGCTTTGCGGAGTACGCACGCAGCGGATTTTTTCAGCTTGCCGGACTGGCGGGGCTGAATATCGCGGTGATTTTAGCGGTGAACTGGCTGTGCCGTGAGGACCGGTATCTGCGGCTGGCGGCATCCATACTGGTAGGACTGACGGCGGTGCTGCTGGTGTCGGCCGCGTGGCGGATGACGCTCTATGTGTCCGTTTACGGCCTGTCGTTTAAGCGGCTGCTGACCTATTGGGGCATGGGCCTAATGGCGGTACTGCTGGTATTGACGGTACGAAAAATCTGGCGGCGGGATTTTCAGTTTTTCCGTACTGCCGCGCCGGTGGTTCTGGCGTGGTGGCTGCTGCTGAACTACTGCAATATCGATGCCGTCACCGCGAAATACAACACGGCGCAGGCAGAGGCGGGGCGTCTGGCGGACAGCGCGGTAGAGGACCTGCTCTTCAACCGCTTCGGCTACGACGGCCTGTTCATTCTGGAGGACCATTTGACAGACTCACAGGTCCTGTCCTGGACCAAGGAGGAGGCTGCACGGGACTGTCAAAACTGGACAACATGGAGCGTATCCGCATGGCATGCGGCGCAGAAATAATGGCAGAGCAGGAGACCGGGCAAGTCTCCTGCTCTGTGCGATTATTATGGTGTCTGAACTGGGTATGCCTGAACTGGGTAAACATCCTTTACATCCGGAGGAAAATTTCTGCCGGTAATGCGCGGGAAATTGTAGACCGGGGAATCGTAGGTCAGGGAAGGGAAACCGCCGCTGTAATCATATACAACC
>CAMWSZ010000149.1 GCA_947177005.1 uncultured Clostridia bacterium
GCCGGAGGGGCCCATGACCGCCACAAATTCCCCCTTTTCCACCTCCAGTGAGACGCCCTTCAGAACCTCATAGGCGGTCTTTCCCACCTGGTAGGACTTATGGAGATTTTCTACAGTCAACATGTTCTAGTATTCCTTTCTGATAGAATGTCCGCGGAACAGCATAGTATAATTTTTCATTTTTAGCAAACGGCCTTGTCATAATCTGCGCGTTTCCCGTCAACTTTGGTTTGGAGAAATTGATCTTTTGTGTTACAATGGCCGGAGTATCGGAAAGGAGAAGGGTTTTATGCTGCGAATCGGCATCTGCGACGATATCTCCGAGGCCCGTATGACGCTGCGGGCCGCTCTGGAACGCGCTCTGGTCCGCCGCCGGATGGAGGGGAGCTTTTATGAGTTTTCCTCCGGTGAGGGCCTGCTCCGCTGGCTGGAACGCCATATCGGAGAACTGGATCTGGTGTTTCTGGATGTCAGAATGGGCGGTCTGGACGGTATGGATACCGCCCGCCGCCTCCACGAATCGGATGAGAATTTACGGCTGGTGTTCGTCACCGCTTACGACGACTATGTGTTTGACGGCTACTCCGTGGGGGCGTTGGGCTATCTGCTCAAGCCGCCGAGGCCCGAACAGCTGGACGATGTGCTGGACCGCGCCGCCTCCGTGCTGCTCCCGGACCAGAACTTCCTCTGCCGCAGCGGGGAGACCATATACCGCATTCCCAAGAAAAAAATCCGGTATTTCTATTCCGAACGCCGCCGGATCGTCTGCGTCGCCGAGGCCCGGACGTATGTCTTTTACGGTAAGCTGGACGAGACGGCACGTGAAACCGGCAGCGGCTTTGTCCGCATCCACCAGCGGTATCTGGTCCGGGCGGGAGCGGTGGAACGGGTGGAGGGCAGTCTGGTATTTGTGGGGGACGAGGCGCTGCCAATCAGCCGGGCCTGCCGTCCGGCGGCGCTGGCAGCACTGGCCCGGGCCGTGCTGGAGGAATAGTCATGCTGGAACGTACTGTCGAATTTCTGCTGATGAATTTGCGGGATTGGATGTGGCTTTTACTGTTATTGTGCAGCGGCGGTTTCCTCTATCGGATCTGCGCCGCCTTCCTGCCGCTGAAGCCCTGCCTCCGCTGGAACATATTGCTGTATCTGTGTCTGAGCGTTGTCACCGGTATGGTGATCTGGGTGGGGGACAACAATCTGCTGTTTACCCTGCCGCCGTTTTTTGCCGTGCTTCTGCTCTGCTCAAAGGGCGATATTTTAGGACGCCTTGTGGTCACGTCGGCTTTTTTCTGCATCATTATGACGGTCTCCGCCATACTGGACAGCTATTTGTATCTGCTTTTGGACATCTTCAAAATGAGGGAGCTGGAGGATGCCCTGAACCGTATTCTGCGGCCCATGATCTGGGGAGGGCTGTATCTGTGCCTGCGCCGCCGCCTGCCGGAACAGCCGCCGCAGCTGTCCCGGCGGCTCTGGCGGCTGATGCTGCTGCTGGTATCCCTGCCGCTGTGTTCGCTGCTGGCGGTGGTGCTGCTGACGTACAACAAATATGAATCCCGTATGGTTTACCGTCTGGCGCAGAATCTGGGGATCGCTATACTGCCCTTTGTGCTGACGGCGTCGCTGGCGCTGCTGCTTGCCGTCAAAATGCTGGAGGATTACGAGCGGCTGGAGCGTTCGGAACGGCTGGCCTCCCTCCGCGAGAGCTACTATCAGGCCATACAGCGGGAAGCGCAACAGGTCCGCACCCTCCGGCATGACCTGCGCAATCACCTTCTGGTGATCCGGGGACTGCTGGAGCAGCAGGATACTGTCAAGGCCGCCAGCTATCTGGAGCAGATGTTCGAGTCCCCGGCGCTGCGGGGCACGCGCCGCCTGTGCGAAAACGAGGCCGCCAACGTGGTACTGTCGGCCAAGGCGGAGGAAATGGGCCGGTTGGGACTGACGTGTGATTTTTCTGTTTTCCTGCCGGGAGACCTGCCGGTGGCGGCGGTTGACCTGTGCGCCCTCCTGGGCAACGCGCTGGACAACGCAATGGAAGCGGCGGAACAGTCCGCAGGCAAAAAAATCTCCGTCCGCTGCCGGACGGAAAAGGGTCTGTTTATGCTGTGCGTGGAGAACGCCGCGGACAGTGCGGTCAGGCCGGATCTTGCCACCACCAAAACCGACCGGTCTGTCCACGGCTTCGGCCTGTCCGGAATGCGTGAGATCGCGGAACGCTACGGCGGAAGTCTGGAGACGCGGGCAGAGAACGGATGCTTTGAACTGGTAGCCTGTATTCCGCTGGCGCGTTGACATTTGCGAACTTTTGTGCTATGCTGAGCCTGCCCTATCAAACAGAACGACAGGAGGCTTTATTGATGCAGTATGATTTATCCGCCGCCGGAATTTTGCGGCGTCTGGGCTTCGGCCAGCCGGTCCATACCGAGTGGCTGGAAAAACTGAAACAGACTTATCCGCTTCCCAAAGTCTATGAGGAATTTTTGACCCTTGCCGCTAACTGTCCCGTGCTGGGCACCTCCGACCTCTGGACCGGAAAAATGGCCCACGGAATGTCCGCCCCGCACGGCACCTTTTTCGACCAGCTCCAAGAGGAAATCAGCGACCGTACTGGACGCTGGCGCACGCCGCCCACCCAATACGAATCCGCGCTGCTCGCTCTCGCACCGCTTCCCCGGGAACAGTGGCCCCTGAAAGATTATCTGCTCATCGGCAGCGATTACGCCTGCGGCGTGGCCGTTTTCGGCATCCGTGCAGAAGATCTCTCTCAAAACGACCCGCCGGTCTGGCAGCACACGGATTGGAGCGAGTTCTCAGACTGGAAAATCGAGTCAGAAACCGTCTCCGATTTCCTGCGCCGGGCTCTTTTTGAGGCCCTTGCCGGTGTTGACTACGACACCGCCGGGGACGCTTTGGAGAAAATGGGCTGGCGGTGCGAGGAGTATTTCGACCCGGAGGCCGGTGACTGGGCCACACCAAAGACCGTACTGAAGCAGCAGGGGATCAGTTACCGGAAACTGAAAAAATACCCGTCGCAGGTCATCAACGAGGGGCCTGTATTCTGCTGCTACGACGAGGTCAGAAACGTCTTTTTTGTGGGCAGCAGTGAGGACGGAGAAATGCTCCTGACCGCTGTGAACCGTGAAGACGCGGAGCGGGTTTTTCCCGATTTCTTCGGAGAGGGCGAATCCTGACAACTGCCCCCGCTGTCACATTCCCGCCCTCCCGCATACACTGGCAGGAACGCCGGAATTTTCCGGCATACCAGAAGAGGAGGGACCTGTTCTTATGGCCACTGGACCGATCATCGCACTGGCGGGCAATCCAAACGTAGGAAAATCCACCGTGTTCAACGCCCTGACCAAAATGCATCAGCACACAGGAAATTGGCCCGGAAAGACCGTCGAAACGGCCTCCGGCGCGTATACATACCACGGACAGACCTATACCCTGATCGACCTGCCCGGCGCGTATTCCCTCTCTCCCGGCAGCGCCGAGGAGGAGGTCACAAGAGAATATCTGCTGTCCGGCAAGGCGGACCTTACCCTGGCCGTCGTGGACGCCGCCTGCCTGGAGCGCAATCTCACGCTGGTCCTCCAGATTTTGGAGATTGCCTGGCCGGTGGCGGTCTGCGTGAACCTGCTGGATGAAGCAGCGAAAAAGCACATTGAGATCGACCTGGACGCTTTGCAGACGGAACTGGGCTGCCCCGTTACCGGTACTGCCGCACGGGGCGGACAGGGCCTGGACGCCCTGCGGAAGCTGCTGGCGGAGACGGCCGAAAACCCGCCGCCGCGTCCGGAGAGGCCGTGCGCAAACTGCCCAAGCTGCCCGGACTGTCAGGACTGCCGTGCGGCGGAAACCGTCAGACGGGCCGCGGAGATCGCTGTAAAGGTTTCTGTTAAGGACGAGGCCGCCGCCAGCCGCCGCGACCGTGCTCTCGACCGGCTCCTGACGTCAAAAGCCACCGGAATCCCGGTTATGCTGCTGCTGTTAGCGCTGGTGCTCTGGCTGACAATGGTGGGGGCAAATGTGCCGTCAGAATGGCTGTCGGGGGTGCTGCTGGGCCGCCAGGAACCGCTGCGTGACGTTTTGCAGACGCTGCACGCGCCTTGGTGGTTGGAGGGTGCGCTGGTTGACGGCGTGTACCGTACCGTGGCGTGGGTGGTATCGGTCATGCTGCCGCCAATGGCAATTTTTTTCCCGTTGTTCACGCTGCTGGAGGATGCGGGCTACCTGCCGAGGGTCGCCTTTAATCTGGACCATTTTTTCCGGCGTTCCGGCGCGCACGGACGGCAGTCCCTTACGATGTGTATAGACTATATGATTTTGCAAATGATGTGGTCTTAGCCTCAGAGCCCCGGGAACCATTCATCTCGAGGCTCGATTTTATCCGTATATCACGCCTCTACGCTGACTTCCGGCGCAGAAGCGGCCGGTGCAGCGGCGGCCTCTACAGTACCGGTATACTGCTGGAGCGCGGTGTCGAGAGACGTCTGGGCCGCTTTGGCCAGGTCCTGCGCCTGCTGGCGCAGCTCCATCCGGGTGGCGGTCAGTTGGGAGGCCAGCCGGTTGGCGGTATGGGCCTCCTGCATGTAAGCGGATTCCCGCAGGGCCCGCTGGGTTTTACGGCGGCGCAGCTCCTGTTTCTGACGCTCTGCCGCTGCTTTGGATTTGGCCTTCTGCTGGGCGAGCCGTTTTTCACGGTTCAAATCGCTCTTCTTTTTCGCGCCGCGGTTCACGGCCTTCTGAAGCTGGTTAATGGCTGCCCTGACCTTTGGGGCGTTGTCGTCGTCCGCGGACAGGAGACCCTTCAGATAGGCAATCTGACGGCGGGCGTAGCCGGTGGCGGCGTCCACCTCCGTGGCGGTCCGGGCGCGGGCCAGCCGGGCATAAGCCTGAATGGCAGTGTCGCCGCAGTTGGAGGTGCGCCGGGATTTGGCATCCTTGAGGAATTTCTGATAGGCGTCTGTGGTCTTTCTTGCCTCCTCCAGCATTTCCTTTATCGTTTTATAGTCCTCGTCCTCCTCGGGGTCGAAGCTGGCGATATCATAGACCGGGTCTTTCTCATCCTTGTCCGACACGGAAGGGTCCGGGGAAGTATCCGTTTCCTCCGGCTCTTTTTCGGTCTGACTGGCTGCCTGTACTGCCGCGCTGTACTGCGCATACTGTATGTTTTGTACGTTGATCTCCATGGTATCCACCTCTCCAATTTTCTCCTTAATTTTTATATCGGCATTTTCGTGGGATAGTAAAGAGGCGCTGGAAAAATTTGTGCGGCCCGCCTCATATACCAACTCCCAAAAATTTCTCTTGCCTTGAAAGCATAAATCTACTATAATGATGACACATACCTGTCAGACGCAGCGGAGAAAGAAATTTATGATGTATGAGCCAAAACATGTACAGACCTCCCGGCAGCGGCGGTCCCGGGAGACGGAACCGCAGGAAAACGGACAGTCCCGTTCTACGGAGACGGAATGGAGGGAGTCCCGGCGGTCCCGAACGCAGACGCGGCAGTCTCCACCCCCGCAGAGGTCCCCGGAACCCCGGCAGCGTCCCTACTCCCCCGATCAATACAGCTATCCTCTGACAAAGGAGGAACAGGAGGCACGCCGTTCCGGCAGCGCGGAGGCACGGCGTCTGCGCTCGCGCGCCAAGCGTAAAAAAAACATTAGCCGTGTCATACCCCTGCTGCTGGCGGCGGTTCTGCTGGTGACAGGCGCGTGCGCAGGGACGGTGTTCCTGCTGCGCACCCTTTTCGACCGCCATCCCACACAGGAACCACCGGATGTGCCGGACGGTATTCTGGATTCGCAGGAGCCGCCGGAGGACCTGCCGGATACGCCCCGGGCGGAGCCGGTGGCCGCGGACAAAACCGTCTTCCGGCCTACGCCGGAAATCGTCCGGATTGCCGAAGGGGACGAGACGTATTCCAGCGGTTATATGATCCTCGTCGATCTGGATACAGAGACAATCATTGCGGAAAAAAACGCATGGGCCACCATTCATCCCGCGTCCATGACGAAAATCATGACGCTGCTGGTAGCCGCCGAACACTTGCAGGATTTGACCGGCAGCGCGGTCGTGAGCCAGGAGACCATCAATTACTGCATCGAACATGACTGTTCCGTAGCCGGTTTTGCGCCGGGAGAGGAGGCGCCGGTCATGGACCTGCTCTATGGTACGATCCTCCCCTCCGGCGCGGACGCCGCCCTGACACTGGCCGAATATGTGGCCGGTTCCCAGACGGAATTTGTGCGGATGATGAACGAAAAAGCGGAGGAGCTGGGCATCAGCCGCACAGCCCATTTTGCCAACTGCATCGGGCTGTATGACGAGTCCAATGTCTGTACCCCCTACGATATGGCGCTCATTCTGAACGCAGCCATGAAAAACGGCCTGTGCCGTATGGTGCTGGGCGAGCGGATCTATAATATCCAGGCGAGTACGCTGCATCCGGAGGGGCTCAACCTGTCGAACTGGTTCATCCGCCGTATCGAGGACCATATGCCGGCTGGAGTGACGGTCAAGGGGGCGAAAACCGGGTTCATCAAAGAGGCCGGGAACTGTGCGGCAAGCTTTGCCGAGGATGCGTCGGGACACACCTGCATCTGTGTCACCGCAATGGCCGGAAGCGTGTGGCAGTGCATTTTCGACCATGTGGCGCTCTACGAAACCTACGGCTTTGCAGCTTGAAAAAGCTCTCTCTTTTGCCGTGGAGCCATGAGACAGCGGAAAACCAGAAAACGGACGGTGAGATACCGTCCGTTTTCTGCACCCCGGCAAAAGCGGCCGGTTCGGGAGCGCTCCCCTGTCAATTCGAGTCGCACCAGCGCCATTCGAGTAAAATCTATTGACCCCAATGTCCGGGAACTGTTAAAATAAGGCAAACCGCCGCCCCCCGGCGCAGACACCTCCATTTTGGGGCCGGCAAGAGAGGAGACCTATGACCGCAATCATTTATACGG
>CAMWSZ010000150.1 GCA_947177005.1 uncultured Clostridia bacterium
GCTTGTTCCAATCGGTGGTATCCTCACGATGATTTTTCCAGCCGCCTTTACCATCCGGGATACGGTTGCCGTTGCTGTCGAGATCGTAAACCTTCCGGCACTTCGCTCCCCATTTTCCGTCAGGCCGAAGGGGGCGAATGGTCAGCATGATATGAGCGTGGGGATTCCCGTCGTCCTTGTCATGGAGTGCAAAATCGGCGCACATTCCAGCCGCCACAAAGTTGTCCCGGACATAGGAGCGAACAAGGGCCAACTGCTCCGCTCTGGATAACTCCACAGGAAGGGCAACTTCGATTTCGCGGGCAAGCTGGGCATCACTGGCTTTCTCTATTTGCTCCACGCTGTTCCAGAGGGTTGCCCGGTCAAAAAACTCTGGTGGGGCGTGAGCGGGGAGCATGATTTCCGCATGGACAACACCGGGCTTGTGCGTGTAATCACGGGTCAGGCCGTCCCATTCGCTGGTCAACTTTTCACCGCTCCGATATGCGGCAGCGGCGATGGCCGAACGACCTACACTTCGCTTGATGATTTGAATGGGACAGTGAAAAATTGCTATGTGATCGGCCTCCTTTCAGCAGGGGAATATAGGCCAGCAGAAACGGAACAGACGCAAAGCGGGTGTTCCGTTTTTGCTGGCGCACAAGGGGTTTGGGGAGTGTAGCTCCCCATCGCGTCCGAAGGACGCAACAGCCCCCGGCAGGGCGCATGGCACCGGAACGGTGTATAAGTGCGCCGTTGTTCCAACGGGCTTATCCCGTGTCCCCCGTTCCCTGCGCTTTTTTCGTAATCTCCGATGCTCCTGGCAGACGGGAAAGGGCGATTAGATACGCCTTGACAGCTTCATCCGTCATGTTGATGGTAAAAGGGAAAACACTTTCCACATCCAGACCACGCAGAATCAGGCGGTGGTTCCGCTCCCGGCGTTCCAGGTCACGCTGTTTGTTCAGAATTATCTTCTGCTGATTCTCAAGCTGATAGATTTCTTTCTCTGCTTCGGCCTTCTGTTGTAGCAGGGATTCTTTTTTATCCATGATGGGATAGACCTCCTTTCTGCCTGGGGACAAGCGGAGGCTTGTCCCCAGGCGGTGATGAAGCAAATGCCCCTCACTGGGTAAGCCACTAACGGGGCCAATCGTTAAGTGGGTTTTGGAAAAATTTCAAAAATTTTTACGGACAGCCTCAATGCTGTAATGGACAGCAGCCTTTGTGCAGCCGTCCCTCTCGGCGATCTCCGCATAGCTGAAATCGTACAGAGCGTAGAGCAGAAATCTCTCCTGCTGAATCACCGTACAGGTATCCAAAATGGACAGGAGCCGCGCCAACTCGTCCCGCTGACAAACAATGTCCTCAACAGTGGGCTGGTAGGGGAGCAAGCCCTCGGTGGCAACTATGTACTCGTCAAACTCCCGGTCATCCCAATGCCGCCGCTTTTCGTGGGAGAGGTTCTCAGCCTTATGCTTGCCTTGGTTGTGCCATTCAGCTACATCGCCACTGACTTCCACGGACACATCGCGCCCCTGAATTTTGATGGTAATTTCCATCTCACATTTTCCTTTCGTTCAGATTTTGTGGTCTGAACGAAAAGGGTGGGGAGCGGCACCGGGGCCGGAGTGAGCGCCCCGGAAATATAAAAGCACCCGGACGGCACAAGGCCGTTCGAGTGCTGGTGAGAATATTATGTACCGTCAGGAAGTGACGGTTTTCGCAAGTGTAGGTGGAGTGCGCCGCTGCGGGGGTCAGGCTTTTTTTGATAAGTTAATTGATGCCCCGCCAGAATTGAACAAGTTCCCCCCTCCAAACATTACAATATTTCCGCAACATGATACAATTTCCGTGTTTTAGAAACGTTTCTGTAATGTTTGAGAATGATTAAACCGGACATCCTCAAGCAGAGAATGTCCGGTCACTTAGAAGATTTTTATTTCATCAGCTCATCCGTCAACCGCATGATTTCGGGGGCTACCTTGTCACGCTGTTTTTTTGTTATGCGGATATAAAGCGGGTAAGCAGCACAGATGCCGATGATGCCCACTATGCCAATCACAATACCAGGGATGAAGAGAGCGCTGCTCCATACCATTGTACAGCACATCCCAAAGCCCATAATCAAAGTGCTGATGATCCCCACGGCCAGCGCGGCAATCGTGCCGGGTTTTGTGACGCTTTTATCCAGCCTGTGCAGCTGCTCCATCTTATCCTCTTCCGGGGAAAGCGGAGCATATTTTTCCCGGATGCGTTTGACTTCCTCCTGCTGTGCAGCAGAGTAGGTGTAGGTAAAGGTTTCGTGTTTCCCTTCCATATCATTTTATTCCTTTCAACTGTTGCGTTGATTTCACGATCATGTAAATCGCCATTCCCAGTACGATCACGCAGACGCCGCCTCCAGTGGCTCCTGTCATTGCTTTTCGGAACAATGGGTCATCGTCCCCGCCGAACTGTGCCATCATAGCAGTTTCCAGAGAGAGAATGGATACCATCGCCGCCACCAGATTGATAGCTTTTGCCGCTGATAAAATGGGACTTCTGTACTTTCGGAACTTTACTACATTGACTGTTGCGAGAATGACGGAGTAAAAAGAGTACGCAGCCATCGCATAAATCAACATACCTGGATATTCATAGCCCCGGTTTTGATGTACCATAAAAATAACAATCCCGGTAAGAACCAAATTCATCAGCAGCAAGATAATCCCGCATAGGCGATACCGCTGTAGTTCCGCAGTTTTGTCCGCTTGCCGTCTGGGGTAAAGCAAGGAAAGCCGCATCACGGCAAGCAGCGCATAGTAAATTGCCAGAGAAACGAACCATAATGAACGGTAGTAGATGCCGGATACCATCTTTATCACGATATACAGCAAATTGATGGCAAATCCCACCGTCAAGGAAAGCTCCGCTCTGAACCTGGCGTCCTTTGTCAACCGCTTGCCCAATGGATGCCGGTTGACCCTCCGCCAAAGGTTATTTGCAGCACGGAATATTCCGGGCAAAACAACGATCAGCGCATAGGAGGAAACAGCGTAGGACAGATAGGCCAAAGGCCCATCTATGCTCTCTGCCAGCACATAGATCACCAGTGCAAAGGCGGGAACCGCAAGTATGACCGACAGGAGCGGCGGCAGGCAGAACATCTTTTTCAAAAGCTCTTTAACTTGTTTCATGTCCTGTTCTCCTGATTTTCACCGTAAAGGTACTCCCTCTGCCTAACTCGCTGCTGACGGATATATCCCCTTCCACAATATCAATCACTCGCTTAACAAGCGCAAGCCCCAGGCCGTTGCCTTGGGTAGCGTGGGAGGTATCCCCCTGATAAAATTTCTCAAAAATATGCGCTCCCACTTCGGGACTGATGCCACAGCCGGTGTCGTTCACCTGTATGACTGCATAGGACGGCTCTGCTCTCAAGCTGACAGAAACCCGGCCTCCTAATGGGGTGAATTTCAATGCGTTGGAAAACAGATTGTTCCATACCAGTGATAAAAGTTCTGCATCGGACGTGATGCACACATTTTCTTCTATATCCGTGTCAAGTTCAATCCCTTTTTCTTCCCATATATCTTCAAAGGCCAACAGGCACTCACATAACTGCTCACCCAAATCAAACGTTTTCCCTTCCGGGTAAATCTGTTGATTTTCCAGCTTGTTCAGTTTCAGTATATTGGTGATTAGGCTTGCCAACCGGCGAGAGGCATCTGTGACTGCCTTGGCATACTCCAGCCTGCAATCTTCCGGCAGATCCGGCTGCTGGAGTAGGGTGCCATAGTTCTGGATAACGGACAGCGGCGTTTTCAGTTCGTGGGATACGTTGGAGATGAAATCCGTCCGCAGAGTTTCGATGCTGGACAGTTCTTCCGCCATGCGATTAAACAAGCCGATGATGATATTAAATCCGTCCTGCCTGTCCAAACTAAAAAACGGCTGGATACGCACAGAAAAATCGCCCTTTGTGATTTTCTCGGCAGCGTCTGTAATGCGCAGGACAGGCTTTGTTACCATAAACCACCGCCGCACACGGTCTATGGCGGTGCAAAGCAGGCTGATCAGCAGCACGTTTCCAAAGGTCAGCTTTGCCGCTGTTTCAATCATCTCCTGCGTAAACACAAGGCCCATATTGTGCTGCAATACGTTCAGAAACAGGAGCATACAGCAGGTGACAACAGACGCGATCAGCAGAAAAAACACGGCGCACTGCCAAAGAGCGACCAGCCATCGCGCCGCCCGGTTGTGTGTTCGGCTCATTTCAGCACCGCCTTGTAGCCCAACCCCCGGACTGTGACAATTTCAAAATCATTGCAGGCGGAGAGTTTATCCCGCAGTTTTGTCATATAGACATCCACGGCCCTGGGTGCGGTGGATGTATCTGCGTCCCAAAATTCGTCCATTAGCTGTGTCCGAGTAAACGCCTTTTTCGGATAGGACAGCAGCTTATAGAGAATGTTGAACTCCCGGTGAGTAAGAGGTATCTCTACTCCATCCAGGCAAGCCGTGCGCTCGTCGGCATCCAGCACCAACTTGCCGATCTCCAATCTGTGGCTGGTGGCGATTTTAGCCCGCCGCAAAAGCGCCCCGATACGGAGAAACAGCTCGTCCAGATCAACAGGCTTTACCATGTAATCGTCGATGCCCACCCGGTATCCCCGCTGCTTGGACGCAAAATCGTCCCGAGCAGTCATAAAAAGAATGGGGATATTTTCATCCAGCTCCCGCACTGTTTGGGCAAATTCATAACCGTCAATGCCAGGCATCATAATATCGGACACGATTAAATCATACGTGCCGCTATACAGCGCATCATAAGCATCACTGGCGTTCAGACAACCGGACGCCTCGTAGCCGCTCCGATTGAGAAAGGCACAGACAGAGCGGTTCAATTCCTGGTCATCCTCGACCACTAACAACTTGAACATAGGCAATCCTCCGCAAATTGTTTTTCTTACTCTAACATAGAAATGTTAAAGTTTTGTTTACGTTTTTACCCCCGGCATAATTTTTCTAAAAAATTTGACCTGTGCCATACCCAGCACAGGTCAAATATTGGGCTTTTACCGCTTCCCGGCGTTTCGGGCGGCCTCAATACGAGCCTTTTGTTCTGCGGCACGCTTTTCTGCATCCACCTTAGCCTGTTCTTCACGGGCCGTCTGTTCTGCCGCCAGCCGCGCTTTGGCCTCTTCGGTCGTTTCGCCCTCGTGGGTCAGAAACCGGCCAACAAATGCGTCCTCCACCTGCTTGTATGCTCCAACAACAGCGCCTTCAATTTTTTTATAGCCTCCAACAACGCCGTCCTCAATTTTGTGATACCCCTCGACAGCGCCTTCTGCGGCGCTTACGCCCAGTTCGCCCGCTTTTTCCAGGAGCTGCTGCTCACCCTCGGCTTTGATCTTCATCGCTTCTTTCTGTAAATCAGACATGAAATTAGTCCTCCTTAATATAATTTTTCTGGCTTCTGTGTGCTACGATTATAAACGAGTACCGCCGTGACAGCGACCGCACCTATGGCGGCGACCGCCGCAGGAATAATAAATTTCTTTATACAGTCCACCTCATTTCAAGCCTTTGCAGATAGGAATGAGGCAGATCAGCAGGACAATGCCAACAATACCAACGACAATGCCGGGAACCATCATATTCCAAATCATGGTCATGCACATTCCCACACCAAAAACTACCGTTGCGAGTACACCAAAGAGCGTAGTGGCAATCGCTTTGCCGCTGAACACGATAGCAGGCTTGCCGTCCATTTTGCGGCGCACCAGGAGCATGGTCAGCAGCACCACCAGACCAACAATGCCCATCGCCACGCCCTGCGTCATAGCACCCCACTCCGGCAGGAGCGCCATGCACATACCCAGTGCAAACAGAATGCCACCGACAACGCTCATGATGAGGGTTACAAAGTCTTTTTTCTTCATGTTGGAAAACCTCCAGATTTTTCATTTCAAGCGATGTCTCACTTGTTGGCTATATCATACAACCCAATTGTTTTTGCGATATTTGAGAAATGTTTGAGAATTATTAAAAATAGCAAAAAGGCTGGGAATATTTCGCCCAGCCTTTGCGATTGGTTCAACAATATATCAGTTCCGTAAAAATGATTTCTTCCACCCGTGCCTTGCAGGAGTTCATCAGCCTTACCCACGCCATCTGGTCACGAGCTTTCAGTTCTTCGGTCACACCAGCGACTTTCATCATCTGTGGCAGAAGTATGTCCATGCGCCGCTCTGCCTCCCGCTCTATGCTTGTCAGGTGATCGTCCGCTCTGCCAGTGTTCACCAGTACCATCCACAGCTTGGGCTTATGTTCTTGGAGGTAAGTACGGCGGAGATCGCCATACTTACCGTAAAACTTCTCTGTCACCGGGTCCTCGTCCAGAATCAGGTCAGGGATGAAGTAATCGCCAACTTTGGTATAGGTCAGTTCAAAATCCATGATAATGTCCTTTCTGTGTGGCACTTGTATGTCAAAAAGAGTTGGAATAGCAGGGCGGCTTGTCTCTGATGTTGATTTGCTACTCTACGACACGCAAGCATTAGCACAAGGTCTATATTCCCTTTGCTGGTATTGTCAATCATTGACTTAGCCGTATTGACTGCCACAAACAACCATTGATCCAGTGTGGTCAGTTGCTTTGGACGCCTTTTTAGAATTGTTGCTATTTGAACATAAGTTTTATCTTGCATAAATGATTATCCTCACATATTTTTTTGCCATAAACAGGATAAAGTACCCAATCAGAACTCATCTTCAGCAGCTTCTTTGGGGGAACAGTATACACAAATTGCTTGGTTGAAAAAGGATGCCAGATCCCCTGTACCAAACCGGTTGATAAAGCAGTTAAACCGGTCGTCCACAATGTACAAGTTACTCAAATAGGAGAGCATTTTTTTATCACACGGATAGAAATGATCGGAGATAAAAAGCTGCCATTCATGTACAAGTTTCTGAATTTCTGCACAGTCTGGGGCTTCATC
>CAMWSZ010000151.1 GCA_947177005.1 uncultured Clostridia bacterium
TATTTGTCCTTGTGTTATCCGAAACACTTATCGTATCATCATGGTTCAATACCCTAGAAACTGTCGCCAATGAAACATTGGCCTGCGCAGCGATATCTTTAAGTGTTGCCATTTTGCTGCCCCTTTCTCACTTTTTATTTTTATATAGTATAACAGAATTTTTATAAAAAGCGAATATAAAATTATTCCTCGACTGAACTGTAACCCTCAAATCAGCAGAATAATTCATTTTTTCGAGTCCCCTTGAATGCGTGGATGGAAAGGAGTATAATGGCAACGTAACAAGCTCTGACATTCCCTGCATTTTAAGATGAACAGAAAGGAGTTCTGAGGTAATGAAAAGAAAACGGAGAAGACATCTGATCGATCAACCATATGTCAAAAAAATCCTTGCACTGTTTGTATGGTTTATAATATTCTCATCCAGCATCTCGGCCGCGTCCGAAGCGGAACCGACGAATAACCGAACAGTAAAAGCGGGCGTTTTCTTTTTTGACGGCTACCACATGCAGGACAGCGACGGCGTTTATACTGGTTATGGTATTGAATTGCTGAACCTGATTTCCCAGTACTCGCATTTGAATTTCGAGTTTACCGGCTATGATAACACTTGGAAAGAGACGCAGTCTATGCTACTGAACGGAGAGATCGACGTGGTGACTTCTGCCAGAAAGACCCGGGAGCGGACGGAAGTCTTTTTATTCTCTCTTCCCATTGAACTAAACAATACCGTGCTGTCCATCCAGGCTCAGAACACAAGCATCGTCTCCGGAGATTACAGTACATACAACGGCATGACGGTGGGACTGCTGGCCGGAAACAGTCAAAACCAGTTCCTGCCCGATTTTGCAGATGAGAACAAATTTACTTATCATACCCGGGAATACGAAGACTCCGCTCAATTGGCGGCGGCGCTCCAGGACGGATCCATTGACGCAATCCTCACTAGCAACCTACGCCGGGCAGAGAACGAAAGACTTCTAGATACCATCAAGGTCGATTATTTTTACGCTATCACGCGGAAAAACGACCAAGAGCTTATGAACGAGATCAACTACGCCATCACACAGATGAACCTCTATGAAGGGGACTGGGCAAATGTTTTGTACAACAAATATTATGGAACCGATGTATCTGTCACAAATGGCTTTACCCAGCGGGAGCTGGATTACATAGAGGCGGTTGCCTCTGGAAAAAAGCAAATCACTGTAACAGCTATGCCCGACCGGAATCCCTATTCCTATACAGAGGACGAAGAGCTGAAAGGAATTCTGCCGCGTTTTTTTGACAGCTTGATGCAGATAGCTGGATTGTCCTATGAAATAATCGTGCCAGAGGACAATGAGGAATACGATTGGCTCAAAGAGAGCGGCAATGTAGACGTAATTATAGATTGGCAACAGTCCGCCCCCATGAAAGTAGAGTATGTTAGCAACGGATTCTTGACCAATACCTATATGAATACGGGTACAACCCTAGTCACCCGTAAGAATTTCAGCGGTCCGGTCACATCCCTAGCTGTGCTGGATGGTTTGGTGGGTCTGCCTCTGGAGTATGAACAGTTCGAAAATGCTCTCATCCAGGCTTATTCATCCCCGAAAGATGTGATGCAAGCCGTTTTGGATGGGAAGGCAGACGCCGCCTTTATGCGTACTCATACGGCGCAGTTTTTTGTAAATAACGACCGCACAAATTCCCTCCAGTTTAGCATGGTCGATTCTGAGCAGATCGTATTCAAAATGTATATCCCCAACAGCAGCGACCATGAGCTAATTACAATTCTCAACAAGTGCATCCAGCAGGTGCCAGATGATGTGCTCAGCCAGCTAATTACTGAGTATACTGCTGGTACACCGGAAAATGTAACCTTCATCCAATATATGGGTGCCCATCCTGGGATAATCCTCCTGTTATCCACGCTGGTTGCCCTAGCCATCGGCGTAATTCTCTTCCTCTATCAGCGCTCCCGATGGAACAACAAGCTCCTTCGGACTACCGAACAGTCCAAACAGGAATTGGAGGAACAACTGGCTATTGTCAAAGCCCTAACCCGGGATTACCTGACTGTCTACACGCTAAATCTACAAACCGGCGGTCTTCGGACGTTGAAGATGGAGGGGCACCTACCCTCTGGATCGGATTGGAAGGACGGAGAAACATTCCTCTATGCAGAAGTTTTACGCCGGTACACTGAGGATTGGGTTCTGGATGAGGATAAGGACAATCTGGCGGAGGCTCTTTCCCTAGAACAGGTCAAGGAGGCGTTGTCCACTAGCTCAGAATATATGGGGACCTACCGCATTCGCACTGGAGGGGAAATCAACAATTTTCAATTTGTCTGTGTGGCTTATCAGACTGAAGACCAGACAAATCCCCTTGCACTGCTCGGATTTCGGAATATAGACGAGATCGTCCGTAAGGAACAAAATCAGAAAACCATTCTAGAGGACGCCCTGCACATGGCCCAGGCCGCAAGCGAGGCTAAGACCGCCTTCCTTGGCAACGTCAGTCATGACATCCGCACACCCATGAACGCTATTATTGGGTTTTTGACCCTAATGCGGGATGAGGCTGATAATCCGGATATGGTCAGAGAATACATCCAACACATTGACACCGCCAGCCAGCATCTGCTGAGCCTGATCAACGACGTGCTGGACATGAACAAAATCGAAAGCGGCAGCACCACGCTGAGCCTGACTGAGATGGATTTAGCTGAGGTCATTGCGGAGATCAACACGATCATCCGGCCCCAGACCAAGGCCAAAAATCAAACCTTTGAAATTTTTGTCTCCCACCTAAACTTTGAACACCTGTTAGGCGACAAGATGCGGATCAATCAGATTCTTATTAACCTGTTGTCAAACTCTGTGAAATATACACCAGAAAACGGGACTATTGAGATGCGGGTGGACGAACTGCCTCAGGTGGTGAACAATTACAGCAGTATCCGCTTTACAATCAGCGACAACGGCCTGGGAATGAGCAAAGATTATCTCAAAGTGATATTTGACCCATTCACTCGGGAGGATACCAAAGTGACCCACGAAATCCAGGGTACTGGTCTAGGCATGGCAATCACCAAGAACCTGGTGGACCTGATGGGCGGCAGCATCAAGGTAGACAGCAAATTAGGTGAGGGCAGCACCTTCATTGTCGAGCTGGAACTACGGATTCGTGAGCAAGAAAACGATCCAAAGTTCTGGACCGATCGCCAGATTACTCGAATGATCGTGGTGGACGACGACGAGGAGGTCTGCCGCAATGTCGTCAAGGCGATGGCCAAAGTGGATGTGGCTACGGACTATGTCACTGAAGGTGAACGTGCTGTCCAGAAAGTACGCGCTGCGCAGGAAGCAGGGAAGCCTTATGATTTGATTCTGCTAGATTGGAAGATGCCAGAACCAAATGGTCTGGAAACCGCCCGACTTATACGGAAAGACAGCAACACCCCCATTCTGCTGCTAACTTCCTACGACTGGAGGGAGATCGAGCAGGAAGCTATAGAAATCGGCGTAAACCAATTCATGCCGAAGCCTTTTTTCATGAGCACCTTTAAAGAGGCTGTCCGCCTTATGATGGGTCGTGCTAAGGAGTCCAGGCGACAGGAGTCTGATGTAGTTAAGGGAATGCATATTCTGGTAGTGGATGATATTAAGGCCAACCAGCTCATTCTGGTCAAAATTCTGGGCACCCTGGGTGCAGAATGCGACACAGCCGTCAACGGTCTAGAGGCTGTGAAAAAATTTATGGACGCTCCTTCCGGATACGATCTGATCTTGATGGATGTACAGATGCCGGAAATGAATGGCTATGAAGCTACCAGGACAATCCGAGCAAGCAACCATCCCTTTGCGAACGATGTACCCATCATCGCCATGACGGCGAACGCCTTTGTGGACGATGTGCGAGACGCCATCGAATCCGGCATGGATGCGCATATCGCAAAACCGGTTCAGATTGAAAAACTGAAAACAACGATCCAGCAGGTTTTGGAAAGCCGCGCAGCCGCGTTACATTAACATTTTAATACAACCTGAATTAGTCCGGCTGCTGTCCGTCATGCGCTTTCCATTGGCAATCCATTACCTGCATATTTGAGAATATTGCTTTAAAAGAAGAATTTTCGGGGGAACAGGCATAAATGCCAAACTGTATTTTGCCTGTTCCTCTGTTCATATGACAAATACGCATTTGATTAAAAGTTATTCCGTCTGTTGAACATTCAATACAGTAATCGTCCTCCCTACGGCTAAACCGATACCACATTGATTTTACTGAAGCATCTATAACTGTTGTCGCCCAATCAGAAAAACCATTGTTCGTCACTACACTTCCCAGATGCTGGTATGTATCATTTTCATATTCAACAGAACCTTTCAACCAGTTTTCACTATCCAGATACATCACAATGCCGCACTGGTCAAATCTGTGATGACTTTCCTCAAATCCAGTTTTGACTACAAAACTGAAATACTCTTCTTCTGTTTCCATTTGCAGAACAGGTGCATTATCATTTTGAAAATGATAATATGTTCTCTGCCATAAATCTGTATAAGGTTTGGTAATTATTTCAATTCTGTCATTTTCAATTTTGTACTCTTGTGGCTCTCTTGTCCATTGAAACTCTTTTATATCCATAAATAATTTCCTCTCTAAATAGTTTTTATTCGTTTTCTCATAGTTCATTCATACATTCATAATCAGAAAATCTGTCCACAATTTCCCGGATTGCCAGCGCATTTTGCTTGTTCTGACCAGCAATATCTGAAAGCTCCCTTGTAGTCACTTCTGTCTGCTCTGCATACTTTAAAATCTCTCCACTGTTAATCGTTCCATCCTCCGGTACACATTGAACCTCGTCAATACAATAATTCTCTGTATATGCCTGTGCCCGCTTTTGTTTTTCCTTATCATCAGGATTGTTCAATAAATCGCGAACTTCAGATGCCTTACTAAAACAGTTAAAAGAGTTTCCTGCTCATCTATATATTGTTTTATAATATTGGTTTGTGCATTAAGTGATGCATTCATATTATCCAGCTCAGTCTTTTTCATCATATTTGTCATGCTTTGGTTAGCAATCACATATAACATGGTAATGCAAATCAAACGCATTAATTAAATTGTTTTTATTCACTGCGGAAATAATTCTTTATCAATCAATTTCTTTACTTTAGCCTGCTTTTGAAAAAATGCCACTCCATAACAAAGAATTTCCGTATATCCATAAAGCCCTTTCCCATAATTTTCTCTGACAATTTGTTCAATTGCTTTGTCGCAATCCTTATCCATATCAGATTCCTTTTTGGATCTCTTGGCTTCTATGATGATTGCACGGCGATTTCTTTTATCCTTGATTAATATATCTGGTCTCCCCAGGCCGTTCTCTTTATTTGATTCAACATTATAACCATGTCCTACAAAGATTCCTGCAAGAAACGCATGATAATAGGTCTCATGATAATCATTATAGCTAATGGTGTACCACAAAAGGTCTGATATAAGTTTAGCTGCTCCAGCCTCATCACTTTCCCACAGTGCATTGATAAGGTTAAGAATATCCGAGGTATCTGCTGTATTTCTAAAATATGCAACTACGGTATCCTCAAATATGGAAGCTATCTCCTTATTTGGAATTTTAAGCGAAACTGTTTCTCCCTCTTCTTCCAAACCAGCCTTTGTGAGATATCCGGTCATAAGCAGAACACTCCAGAGATTATCCTCCGATACGTGGAGTGTATCATAGGTAAGTTCATCAGAAATCGACTGAATTATCGTTCCACCATTTAAGAGTGTCTCAAATTTCTCCGTTACATCAAAATCCGTCCGTTCAACAAAAGTAAGCAGAATTCCGTTATGACTTGTATACTTCCAGTAATTCTTTGGGGATGCATTTTTTCTCTTTTTTAAGGCAGACATATAATTCATTACATCCCATGGACAATATACATAACTGTCACCAAACACATAGCCATCATACCATTCTTTTATAATATCTGCCTTATCCTCCCTGTCAGCCGTGAATAACATTTTTTTTACTTCATTCTCGGAAAAACCAAAGTATTTAGAAAAGTCTTCATCCAATACGGAATATAAAGCAAAATTATTGGCACCTGTAAATATACTCTCTTTCGCAATGCAAAGACATCCTGTAATCACCGCAAACTCCAAAAATTCATTATCCTTTAATGCCATACTCATAATCCCTTTGATTACGTCGAGCATAGAAGAATAATACTTATGATCTGTAGTATTTTTTTCACTTGCTCTCGCAAGCGGCACGTCATATTCATCTATTAAGAGAATACATTTTTTACCATAAACAGTGTGCATCATTCGCATGATGGTTTTAAGTGAATTTTTAACATCAAATTGGTTTCCCTTCTGTGCCTCCAGCCTGTCAAATGTCTCTGTATCATTTCGGTTAACTCTGCTGTCGGATTTTAAATCTGTATGCTCTATACACACTTCAGAAAGTCTGAGTTTTAGCATACCATACGCATCATCAAAATTCTCTGCTTCAACATCCTTAAAAGAAATAAAAAGTACAGGGTACTGATTCATCCACTTTTCACAAAATGTTTTCTGTTCCGTAATCTTAAGACCTTCAAATAGCTCCCTGTTGTCTTTTCTAATACTGAAAAAGTTCAACATCATGCTCATCATTAAAGTTTTGCCAAATCTTCGAGGTCTAGTAAACAGCGTTACTTGATTATCCGTTTCCTCTACAAGCTCATACAAGATGTCTGTTTTATCTACATAATAATTTTCAGATTTACGCAATGCTTCAAAGTCTGATCTGCCTACACCAACCTTAAATGACATGCAGAGTCTCCTTTCTGTCGACAACATCTATTTTTCACGCCTAAAACAAACAGGGCAATCATTTTTAATTAATATCCTAAATTCCGCATCGAATTATAACGAGGGCTTCAAACCCTTGTAAATACTGGCTCGTTAT
>CAMWSZ010000152.1 GCA_947177005.1 uncultured Clostridia bacterium
AATTTGAACTGGTAGTCTTTTGTCACCTGCTGGGCCTCGTTGCCATGCTCGTCACGGGTATACCAGCCCTTGAACTCACTCTGATCCCGGATCGGAATATAGGTATCAATATCCGGGATCTTGCCGTCGCGGTCGGTTTTCACGACAATCTTGTCCTTACCGTTGATCGTACCCATATTCGCATCCAGCGTGATGTCGTAGGTAATGGCCCACTTGGCGTAGAGCGTGACCGGGCCCTTCGTCGCTACGAATTGACTGTCAGCGGGGATTTTGCAGTCCGGGTCCGTAAACCAGCCGTCGAACAGGTCGCCTTTTGTGGTTGGCATGGGGGTGGGGAGCTCGGGCAGCGTACCGTCGTCATTCGTCCAGTGCGGCACGGAATCTTCATCCAGAGTGTAACGGCCCTCGCTGTTTTCATAAATGATATAGTACGGTGCGCCCCACTTTGCGGTGACGGTGGTGGGGCCGTCGAACACGGTGCCTTCTTCGCCGGCCGTCACTTCCACTTCGACGTCCTTGCCGGTCGTCTCATCTCTGACGGTCGTCACCCAAGCGGTAAAGCTGGAGGTTTTGTGCGTGGGGGCAGCGGGCAGCTTTTCAAGGATGCCGCCGTCCCCGGTCATCATGGTATTTTCCCCTGTCAGGGTGCCGCCGTTCGGGTCAAACGTAATTTGATAGGGGGCTTTCCAGTGTGCGTAAATGGTGGTGTCATCAGTGAAAGCAGGATCATCCGGTCTAACGGGTCTGTCATCCTTGTCCGGGTCCAGATACCAGCCGTCAAATGTAGCCTGATTGCTTTTCACCTGCGGATACTGATCGCCCAAGGTGTTGGACGTCCCAACTGGCGTAGTAACGTTAAGCACCACTTTATTATTGGTGGGAAGCTTTACATCAGTGATATTCTTCACAAGGTCAAGGGTAATCTCGACTTTTTGTTTCTGCCATTTGGCAAAAAGAGTTGTCGGTCCCTCAAATTTTGTATCGTTTGTAGCATCCTTCCGTGTTTCATTCCCATCGGCATCTGTGCTTTCAACATACTCCCAGCCGGTAAGTATGTACCCGCTTCTATTTACATTATCGTTTGTCGGCAGCGGGTCCTTGACTTTGTCAGTACTTACATCGGTATAAAAATCCTTGTATTTGTCAGGATTTCTAAAGGACGCGCCGTCGCCCAACTCGAAAGTAATCTTATAGCCGTCATGCCATTTGGCATAGAGGATTTCATCTGGACTAATCGTCTTTGCCTCTAAAGCCTTCTCTTCCAGCATCTTGTCATCTATAGGCTTGTCGGGTCCGTCCTTTTTATCTTTATCGCTCCAATCCCATCCCTTATACCGGAACCAACCCTCAAATGTATAGTGGTCCCTCTTAGGATCATTTTTAATACCGGCCGCTTCGAGCTGCGTTGCTGTCAGATTGAAGTTTTCGCTGGTATAGCCGTCTTTTACCTCTGGCTTTTCTCCAACGGGCTCTCCCTTATCATCAACAAACTGACCACCGTTTACATCAAAGTAAATCTTATAGCCTGTAGTCCATTGAGCGGTGAAGGTCGTGTCCTTATCATAGAATATTGCTTTCTCATCATCTACGATTTCCCTTGTAGTATCATTCCGCCAGCCCAGGAAGAACTTGCCGTTCTTACTCTCAGGGCCTGTAAAGTAGGAATCCAATAATGCTTTCAAAGAAGTTGTCTTTCCCTTAGTACCTGTCGGATTCCCATTCTCATCTTTTGATTTATAGTCGGTATCATCCTCGTTTCTTTCATAATCTAATCCCTGCATGTTTACAGTAAATTTCTCTGTTGCAGTATCAAACTTATAATTATTAGTATCAGGAAAAGCCGTCGTAGTTCGTTTGAGTGATCCCCCTGCACTTACATCCGGGTCCAGCGTCAGGATCACTGAATCCTTTGACCATTCTGCCTTGAAGCCGTTTTTCACCAGCTCCTTAATGTCGTCAGTATCATATTCTGATTTTGGTTCTTCATCGCCTACTTTGAGCTTTAGATAGTTCTTGTTTCCTTTCGCATCCGTCCAGTACCAGTCTATAAATTCCTGCGTATGGCCGTCTGCGGTCTTAAACTCCTTGAAATCCTCGCTCTTTGGAATCTTTGCACTATCAACAATTTCCCAGAAAAACTTTTCAGGATCAGTCTCTGTCGTGTCTCGTTCAACTTCTACTGTAACGGTACTTGTTTCGTCATCCCAACCATCAGGCTTAGGATCTTTATATTCACCGCCGTTAGGATCGAACGGGATTTCATATTTATTGTAAATAACTGTACCGTATCCGCTTGTAATCGGTGTTTCCTCCGGCTCCTTTCCATCAGTCGCAATCGCAACCTTTACAAAAGAGTCTTTATTATCAACGTAGATAGTACCTTTGTTGTTAATACCAACCCCTGTATTTTTTGAATCAATTCTAATCTGGGAGGTTTTTGTACCGTCAATACCATTAGCAGTTACTAATACATCACTACCAATATTGAGCAGTCCATTATACGGGCCCTCCTCACGAAACTTCTCGGCGTACCCGATTGTTAATGTGCAACCTTTTTTAATGGTCAAAGGCACGTTAAGATTTACAGGAGATTGGTAAAGCGTCATATCGTTGTTCAATACGGCCTTCTTGTCAGTAATTACCAGACCTTTCCAAGATTCCATCTCAGTATCGGTGGGTTCTACAGTTTCTACACTTGGGTCAGAACTGCCCCCCCGGCCAACTGTTGCGCCAGCCTTGCAAACATCTCCGGCCTTTGTTGTAGCTATTACAACAGGATAGAATTCACTTGAACCAGCGAGCTTTTCAGAGATGAAACTTATTGTGCCAAGACTGCTATTAGTATTATCAGCACCGTTACCAATCGCAGCGCCCCCGTCGATACCGGTAGCCGTTACCGTACATGCACCTTTAATCGTGATATTTCCGGCTTTAGTAAGGTCCTCAGAAACTGTGGCAGAAGCACTGCGTCCTCCAATACCGGCACCGCCATAAACAGTACTAGAGATAGATACTGACGTACCGCCCCTGCCACCAGTGGCATTCAGTGAACCGCTGCCTCTGATGATAACACTATTACTACCAGCACATTCCAGTCCTGCCCTGCCGATACCGCCTTGTAATTTGTTATTGTTGCCTTTTAATGTAATAGTCGCACCGGCGTCGCCTGCCTCTGATGCAATTTCCAATGCAGGAAAGTCAAAAAAGTCGCCGGTATTGCCAAGAGTTACACCATCCAAAGTAATTTGGGCCCCAAAGAACCCATTTACATCAGGCGATCCCTTCGGACAACTGATTTTTAACGGGGCGCTAGTTAATCTTTCACCGTTAAGAGTTACATTGTTCAGCACAACCGTTGCATTCGCTGTAACATCAACGGTTGCAGTAGCAGATGATATGTTCTGCAAAGTAACGTTTGCGCCTTTACCGCTGATTGTGACTTTATCTTTAATCGTAACATCTGAATTCTTAGTGCCACCAATAACAGCCGTCGCAGCATCTGCAACAGTTATTTTATCAAAAGTACCTTTTGTCACTATGGTATTTGCATTTCCAGCGACATTTAACTCTTCAAGTGTCATATTCTCCAAAGTAACTTTTGAATCTGAATTAACGTTAACGACTGCAATCTTATCAGGATTAGAATTCTTGACAGTTATCTCTTGATGAGGTGTGAGTTGCAAGGTATAGTCAGCCTCAATAAAATCAAGATCCTTAATTGGTTTAGCTGGATCAGGTTGAGTATACTCGGTAATAGGATCAGTAGTTTTAACATTTTCGTTATTAAGAACTTTTCCTAAAACTACTAACTGATCAGTTTTTTGCCCTTCCACTTTCAGATTGCCTATAGATAATGAATAGACTCGGTAATAATCATCATCATTTATGGGGTCCGGGTCCGCCGCCCACCCGACATCGGGCAGCAGCGACAGCATCATGCACAAGGCGAGCAAAAATGCTGTCAAACGTTTTTTCGTCATAAAAAAACTCCTTTCTAAATGCTTGTACCGGACGGAGACTCCGGCCGCCGCTCCGCCCCGCCAAATTCTTCTATAGTATACGCCTAAAACCCATTCAAAGCAAGTGCCAATTCGCCTCCTCTCAATAAGTCCGCGTCTCATATTGACAGTATATTTATTATTTCGTCCGCTTCGGGCGGAAAGATAAGGCAGGTCCGGAAAATTTGGCCGCATATGGCACAAAAAATTCCCTTGACAATTTCTGGGAACTATTTTATAATGAATATCCTTTTTGCCGCCGGCAAAGAGAGGGTATTTTGTCTGGCCCGGGGAGAGGCCCGTGACCGCCCCGCGCCGTTCCTGAGATGAGATATCTCCCGCCTGCCTTTAAGGCCATGGAAACGCGCCCAATCGTTTCCCGCTGGTCTGACCGCGGCGGGGTATTTTTCAGACAAGGAGCAAAATCTATGATTGAAATGAAAGGAATCTGTAAAACCTACCGCGTCCGGCGGCGGGAAGCCGGTTTGGGACAGGCCCTCAAAAGCCTCCTCTCCCCCGGCTGTACGCAAATCCCCGCCCTGCAAAATCTGTCTTTTACCATTCCCGACGGCCAGATCACCGGCTATATCGGCCCCAACGGCGCCGGGAAAAGCACCACCATTAAACTCCTCTGCGGCATCCTCCGGCCCGACGCCGGGTCCTGTACCGTGGACGGCCTCGTCCCCTGGGAACACCGTAAAAAACATGTGTCACGCCTGGGCGTGGTCTTCGGCCAGCGCAGCCAGCTGTGGTGGGATGTGCCCGTTATGGAGTCGTTCCTGCTGCTCCGGGATATCTACCGCGTCCCGGAAAATACCTTCCGCTGCAACCTCGACCGCCTCGCCGCACTGCTGGACCTGCCCGACCTCCTCCGTACCCCCGCCCGGATGCTGTCTTTGGGCCAGCGGATGCGGTGCGAAATCGCCGCCGCCCTGCTCCACGGCCCCCGCCTCCTCTTCCTTGATGAACCTACTATCGGGCTGGACGCCGTGTCCAAGCTGAAGGTCCGGGAGTTTATCCTGGAGCAAAACCGTCTCTGCGGCACCACCGTCATCCTCACCACCCATGATATGCAGGACGTGGACGCTCTTTGCCAACGTGTCCTGCTCATCGGCAAGGGCCAGCTCCTGCTGGACGGCGATACCAAGAAAATCCGTGAGATGGCCGGGGAGAATCTCTCCACGGAGGAATCCGTCGCGGACCTGTACCGCCGGTTCGGGATTTAGGAGGGCGGACATGAAAAAATATCTCGCTTTTTTCCGTATGCGCCTGCTGGCGGGTTTGCAGTACCGCGCCGCCGCTCTGGCCGGACTCAGTACACAGTTCATATGGGGCACAATGGAAATCCTGCTCTACCGCGCCTTCTGGCTGGAGCATCCGGAACGGTTTCCGATGGGTATGGAGGCCCTTGCCTGTTACATCTGGCTCCAGCAGGCATTTCTTACACTGTTTGCTATGTGGTCCTGGGAGTTCGACCTGATCCAGTCTGTCAAAACCGGTGCGGTGGCCTATGAACTGGCCCGGCCCGTCGATTTGTACGCCATGTGGATGGCCCGCTCCCTGGCCCTCCGCCTGAGCCGCGCGGTACTGCGGATGCTGCCGGTGATCCTGCTCGCCGCCCTCATCCCGCCGCCCTATGGCCTGCGGCTGCTGGTATCCCCGGAAATTTTCCTGCTTTTTCTGCTGTCAACTGTTTTGATGCTTCTGGTGGTATGCGCGTATACGCTGCTCGTCTATGCCCTGACCCTCTGGCTCGCCGACCCCAGCGGCATTATGGTTCTGTCGGTTGCGGCGGCCGACCTGCTGGGCGGAGGCATCGTGCCGCTGCCCTTCCTGCCCGGCGGACTGCGCTGGATCGCTGAACTCAGTCCTTTCGGGTCCATGCAGAATGTGCCCCTGCGGATTTTCAGCGGCGATATCCCTTTAACGGATATCCCGGGCGTACTGGGCCTGCAAGTTTTCTGGATTCTGGTTCTGGGCCTGTCCGGCTACGCGCTGACACAGTGCGGCCTGCGCCGGACCGTGATCGCGGGGGGCTGAGCTATGACGCTGTATTTGAAATTTCTGTCCATTCATCTGCGCAGCGCTATGACATACCGGACATCCTTTTTTCTCAATTGTCTGGGACATATGCTCACAACCCTGAACGCCTTTTTCGGCGTGGTTTTTCTGCTCCAGCGGTTCGAGTCCGTTGGCGGCTATACACTGCCGGAGCTGGCCCTGTGTTTTTCCGTGATTCTCGCGGCGTCCGGACTGGCGGAGTGCTTCGGGCGGGGGTTTGACGTCTTTCACCGGCTCCTCGCGGACGCCCGTTTCGACCGCATCATGGTGCGGCCCCGTTCCCCGGCATTCCAGGTGCTGTGCCAGGAGATCAAACCGGCGGTTTTCGCCCGCTTCCTCAACGGCGTGATCTTAGTCATATGGGCCTCCGGCTCCATCGCGTGGACGCCTTGGAAATGGCTGGTGCTGCTTCTCATGATTTTCTGCGGCGCGGCGGTATTTTTCGGGATGTATCTTATCAACGCAGCCATCTGCTTCTTCACGCTGGAGCACGTGGAGACACTGAATATCTTCACCGACGGCCCCCGTGAATACGGTAAATATCCCTTTGGCATCTACGGAAAAAGTGTTCTGTATGTTTTGACGTTTGTGGTGCCGCTGGCGCTGGTCCAGCACTGGCCCCTCCAGTATTTGCTGGACCGCGGTCCGGCGTGGTACGGCGCACTGCCGTTAGCGGCGCTGCTGTTCCTGCTGCCCTGCGCGGGACTTTGGCGTCTGGGTGTACGGCACTACTGCTCTACAGGTTCCTGAACGCAAAAAAAATCACCTCACCCGCATCAAACGAGTGAGGTGACTGCAATTTTTAACGCCGGCCTCCGCCGAATCCTCCGCCCCGGGAACCGCCTCCGCTGAAGCCCCCGCCGCCGCGGGACCCTCCGCCAAAGCCACCCC
>CAMWSZ010000153.1 GCA_947177005.1 uncultured Clostridia bacterium
AGTCATAATAGAGCCGGTATACGCTGTCCTCCTCCTTGGCGGCTGAGGTCTCCAGCTCGCTCTTTTCCAGCATCATCTCCCGCAGCATTTTACGGATATTGGCGTCGTCGGAGATCTGCTCGGCGATGATATCGTTTGCGCCCTGCAAGGCGTCCTCTGCCGTCTCCACGCCCTTCTCCGGGTCCACATATTCCGCCGCGGCTTCCAGCGGGTCAGGACAGTCCTTCTCCTGGGCGAACAGCACCGCCGCCAGCGGTTCCAGACCCTTCTCCTTTGCCATTGTTGCACGGGTGCGGCGCTTGGGCCTGTAGGGGCGGTACAGGTCCTCCACCTCCGCCAGCGTCGCGGCGGCGTCAATGGCGGCGGCCAGCTCCTCCGTCAGTTTTTCCTGTCCGGCAATGGCGTTTTTGACCTCCTCACGGCGTTTTTCCAGATTCCGCAGGTATTGCAGGCGGTCCTCCAGGGTACGCAGAGTGGTGTCGTCCATTGAGCCGTGCAGTTCTTTCCGGTAGCGGGCGATAAAGGGAATGGTGTTTCCCTCGTCCAGCAGGCCGATGACATTCTGAACATACTCCTCCGGCTGTCCCAGCTCACGGGCCAGGATTTGTGTGGTTGTCTCCATGCTGCCTCCTCACTCGTTTCGAATGGTGATCTGACACATTTTCATCGCGTTCAGCGCGTTTTGATGACTTTCAGGCGTCACGCCCGCACAGCGGGAGGCGTCCACCGCAACCGGCACCTCCGGCAGAAACGCCTTGAGCAGCAGCGCGTTGGAGATGACGCAGATGTCCGTACACAGCCCCACCAGTTCGATCTCCTCAACAGGACTGGTCCGGTTCAGTTTCTCCAGTTCTTCCCCTAAATCACGGCTTCCAAAGGCGGGTTTCCTCAGCCGCCGCACCTCCTGACGCTCCTGAAGCGCCGCAAATACGGAGTCCGCCAGCTGCCAGCCCGGCGTCCCCTCGATGCAGTGCGGCACGGGCAGAATCCGTCCCTCCTGCGTCTCCAGATAACCGGCAGAATGGGTGTCCTGCGTTGCGTACACAAGGCCCTCCCAGTTCCGGATTTTTTCCACCACATGCGGCACGATCCCCACCGCTTCCGGCGTGCCCAGCGCGCCGTCGATGAAATCGTTCTGCATATCGACCACAACTAAAATCTTCATGCATTCCTCCTGTGTTACCGGTAGTACAGCCTGCGCCGCTCATATTTCGCCTCGAAGCTGACGTGCATCCCCAGCCGCTTGTACACCTTTTCGTCCACGCTGCTGAGCACCACGGTAAAATGCGCCCCGCAGCCCTTCAGTTTGGAAAGCTGCTTCTGCGCCAGCGCCGCAATCGGATTTGTCAGCGCACTTACGCACAGAGCTATGAGCACCTCGTCGCTGTGGAGGCGGGGATTTTTGTTGCCCAGATTTTCCGTTTTCAGACGGCAGACAGGCTCCAATACCTGATTGGAAATCAGGTCAAGGTCCTGGTCAATGCCGCCCAATGCTTTCAGGGCGTTCAGCAGCAGCGCGGCGGAGGCCCCCAGCAGGTCGCTGGTCTTGCCCGTAATCACCTGTCCGTCCGGCAGCACCAGCGCGCCGGCCGGGGCGCCTGTGGCCTCCTCTTTCTTCAGCGACGCGGCTACCGCCGGGAAAATCGCCGGTGTGACGCCCGCCTGCTTCATCAGTAGCTCCTGCTTGTACACGATCTCTTCGTCCACTGTCCCCCGCAGGCGTCCGGACAGGGCGGCGTAATAGCGGCGCAGGATCTCCATATAGGACGCCTCCCGGCACGCCCCGTCGTCCACGATGCAGCTTCCCACCATATTGACGCCCATATCCGTAGGCGACTTATAGGGGCATTCGCCCAGAATCGACTCGAAAATCGTCCGCAGAACGGGAAAGACCTCCACGTCACGGTTATAATTGACCGTTGTCACGCCGTAAGCCTCCAAATGGAAAGGGTCTATCATGTTCACGTCGCTCAGGTCGGCGGTAGCGGCCTCATAGGCCAAATTTACCGGATGCTTCAGCGGCAGGTCCCAAATGGGGAAGGTCTCGAATTTTGCGTAACCGGCCTTGTGTCCCATGCGGTGCTCATGATAGAGCTGGCTGAGACACGCGGCCATTTTTCCGCTGCCGGGACCGGGGGCCGTGACCACCACCAGCGGATGGCTGGTCTCAATGTAGTCGTTCCGTCCGTACCCCTCATCGCTGACGATCAGGTCCACATTATGGGGATATCCGGCAATGGGATAGTGCAGGTACGCCCGGACGCCCAAAGCGTTCAGGCGTTTCAGGAAGGCGTCCGCGGCGGGCTGGCGGCTGTACTGCGTGATGACGACGCTGCCCACAAACAGGTCCATTTCCTGGAACACGTCGATCAGGCGCAGCACGTCCTCCTCATAGGGAATGCCCAAATCGCCCCGCAGCTTATTTTTTTCGATATCCCGGGCGCAGATGGCCACGACGATTTCCACATCGTCCCGCAGCTGCTGAAGCATCCGGATCTTGCTGTCCGGCTCAAAGCCCGGCAGGACCCGGGACGCATGGTAGTCATCAAAGAGCTTTCCGCCGAACTCCAGATACAGTTTTCCGCCGAACCGGCCAATCCGTTCCCGAATCCGTTCCGACTGCTTCTCGATATACTTCTGGTTGTCAAATCCGACTTTTTGCATAACATCCTCCCCGCACCACAACAGTTTTGATAAAAGGTATGTCCGTTTCTCAGGTCCCCGGCTCCGCTAGGACGGTATGGGTGCAGATTTTCTGAATCTCCCTTTGCAGCTCCTTCAAATCGTCGAATGTCTCTGGACGGTGGCTGGGGTCCCGCAGCAGCGCCGAGGGATGATACAGCGCCATAGTGCGCATCCCGTTCACATCATACCACTGTCCATGCTCTTTTGTAATGCGGAATTTGGGACTGATGAACCGCAGCGCGGCGATTCTGCCCAGGCAGACCAGAATTTTCGGCTGAACCAGATCCAGCTGCCGCTGCAAATAGCCGATACAGGCGTTCTGCTCCACATTCAGCGGGTCCCGATTCTGGGGCGGACGGCACTTGACCATATTGGCAATATAGACGTTGGTCCGGTTCAGGCCAATCATCGCCAGCATATCGTCCAGGAGTTTTCCGGCCCGTCCCACGAAGGGCAGGCCCTGCTTGTCCTCATTGGCCCCGGGGCCCTCGCCTACCAGAAAAATCTCCGCTTCCCGGTTGCCGTCGCCAAAGACCACGTTGTTCCGGGTCTCCCAGAGTGCGCACTCGCGGCATTGATTGCATTCGTTGATTAAAGCTTCCCAAGTATCCATAAAAATACCTCCAGGTATAATCTCAGCAGGGCCGGGGATGCTATTTATATCACAAAAAAGGAGTTTTTTCCCATGGCCCGCTGGTTTTTCTATTTTTTGTTCTACAGCTTTGCCGGATATTGTCTGGAAAAGCTGTTTGCCCGTGTCACCCGCGCCCCGAAGCAGGTCCGCAAATGCTTTTTATTCCTGCCCCTCTGCCCGGTCTACGGACTGGCAATGGTTGCTGTTGTGGCGGTGGTCCCGCCGGACACGGCTCTTCCGCGTCTGTTTCTGTCCTGCGCCGTCATCTGTACGGCGGTGGAATATCTGGTGCATCTTTTTTATGACCGGATTTTTCGCGTAGAGTTCTGGGACTACGCGCCGCTGCCCGGCAATATCGGCGGCCGCATCTGTCCGCAGTTTTCCGCCGCCTGGGGCGTGCTGGCGGGGGCGGCGGTCCGCTGGGTCCAGCCCGCGGCGGCGGCGGTACAGATCCCGCGGGAAGCGGTGTATACCGTATGGCTGCTGCTGGCGGCGGACTGCGTGTGTACCGCGTTTCTGCTGCTGGGCCGTCACGACACGGAGCTGCTTACGCTCTCCGCAGTGCTGGCTCAGATGCGTGCCGAAAGCCAGTCCAGCACGTCCTGAAAGACATACATCCTGCTGTTTTCGTTGAGAATCTCATGGCGCAGGCCGTGATACAGCTTGATGCTCAGGTCCCGGACGCCCGCTTTTTTGAAGCACTGGTACGCTCTCTCCACGCCCCGGCCCATATCCCCCACAGGGTCCTGATCTCCGGCGATAAAAAATACCGGCAGTTCCCTGTCCATTTCGTCTATGTTGGACTGCTTTGTGATATAGTGCAGGCCATCCAGCATGTCCCAAAACAGGCCCAGGGTCACGTCGCCGCCGCAGAGCGGGTCCGCGATATAGGCGTCCACATTTCCGGTGCTGGCGGAGATCCAGTCGAATTTGGTGCGGACGGGGGAGAAGTGGCGGTTATACGCGCCGAAAGCGAGATCATCGGCCCGCACGCTGTAGGCGTCGTTCCGTCCTCCCAGACGCCGGATTTCCCGCCCGGCAATCAGCTTTCCGCCTGCGATGAACGCCGCAGACGGATGTCCGGTGCCGCAGAGGATGCAGCCGTCCAGCAGGCCGGGGAAGCGGATCAGATAGGTGCGGGACAGAAAAGATCCCATAGAGTGTCCGAACAGGAAATAGGGCTTATGGGGGAAGGCTTTGGCAGTACGGCGGTGCAGTTCATCCATGTCGTCCACCACGTGCTGCCAGCCGTCTTTTTTCCCGAAATAGACCATTGGTGCGTCTTCGATCAAGGACTGCCCGTGACCCAAATGGTCGTTGGCAGCCACGACAAAGCCGTGACTGCAAAGGAACTGTGCAAAGGGCTTGTAGCGTCCGCCGTACTCGGCGACGCCGTGGGCAATCTGGACCACACCCCTGATTTCCCGGCCGGCGGGCGTCCACTGGTTGACATGGATCAAGGTATGGCCGTCGCTGGACGGAAAGAAATATTCGGATACAATCGCCATAGGCAGGACCTCCGCTCTCTGATTTTCTGTGGATGGGTTATTATACCACAAATTTGCGCCGGTCACAATCCCCCCACGGGCAAAATTGGCTTTTGCTTTGCAGACGGCGGTCCGGAGAGGACCGGGTTTTCTCATTTACGCCTGGCAAGCTCTCTGATAATCGCCGCGACATACGCCAGCGTATCGGGGTCCAGCTTTTTCAGATCCTCCATGATCTCCCAAAGCTGGGCAGGATACAGACTTCTTTCATCAAAGAACAGCTGTGGCGTGATATGAAAAAAACTGCAAATACAGAACAGTCCATGCAGAGACGGCAGAGCTTTTTTGTTTTCGATTTTATTGATATAGCTCTCATTTTGGCCCAGAGTCAGGGACATATCCCGGGCAGAGACTTTTGTTTGCATACGCAGCTCGGCAATGCGGTTTTGTGTAAATTCATCATACATAGGTTGACCCTCCTTTCTCCGCCCATATTGTATCTCGTAAATACCAGAATCACAAGGTATTGTATACCCTGTTTTATATTGACATATGGTATTAAATGCTTTATTATGGGAAAATAAAAAGAGAAGAAGGAGAAATATAAAATGAATCCACAGGAATTGTCCGCTTTGGAAAGCGAATTGGGCCCGGTCTGCTCCGCAGAACAGGTATGTCCCGGCGTATACTTTCTGTCTGTGAAGCACGGCCAGGAACCGCTGGCCCGGGAATACTATGCGGTCTCAGAGAACTCCGTTTTGTCACAGGCGGCGCAGGCTTACGGGGAAAAACGAGCCGGATTCCGTCTGTTCCCGCTGGATAACGATACCGGCGGGTGGCGGATTGTACAATACGAGGCCGCAAAATACCGCGCAGTCCACCGTCTGCCTTTGGACGAGCCGTTGCGGGATACCGCGGTCTTTGCCGCCGAACATCATCCGGAATATTTCGGTACATATCCGGTCCCCGTGCAAACCCCCGAAGGCCGCACCCTCCGCCACAAAGCACTGGACAACGGCATCTTTTGGATTGAGACCGACCGGTGCCGGGAACTGCTGGCGGTCTGTTATCCCATCTGGTCCACGGAGCTGCCCGAGACGGTGGAGGAACTGGGAGAACAGACCGTCTATGACCGGACGCATGGGATTCATGAGACGCTGGGCTATCTGTTTTTCTCTGCGCAGACTGCCTGCATCCCCATTTGTCATCTGATGCAGGCGCGGCCGGAATGGGAAAAGAAACTGATTGACAGACCGGCTTTGATCCGGGCCGTCGGAAGATATTTCGCGCTGAAAAGCGGCTGTTTCAAAGGAACAGGAAGATAAAAATTATGGAGTTATCGGGCGATGCAAAAGGTACGCAAAAAGGGAGGTACGCAGTACCTCCCTTTTTTATACAACCAGGACTGTAAGCCGGGTTCTGTATCTGACAGCCATCTATCTAGGCGGACCGTTGCCGGACCGCTCCAGCCACCTCCTTGAGAACAGCCGGGCCAGCCTTGCGTTCTCCCACGGTGTTGCTCCGGATAGAGTTTACAGCATCGGACAGTCTCCAGCCGATGGGTGAGCTCTTACCTCGCCTTTCCATCCTTACCGCGCAAAAAGCGCGGCGGTATATTTCTGTTGCACTTTTCCTGAAGTCGCCTCCGGCGGGCGTTACCCGTTATCCTTGCCCTGTGGAGCCCGGACTTTCCTCATAACGGATTGCTCCGCTACGCGGCTGTCTGTCCTGCTTGCCCGTTTATTGTACAGGAGAACCGGCGGTTTGTCAATGCGGTTCAGAAAAGAAATGCGGAGCCGGACAGACATCCGGCCCCGCAGGGGGAAATCATTCTGCGTCTGCCAGCGCCTTTGCTTCGGCAATGGCTTTTTCCTGTGCTGCCGCGGGGCACTCCTCGTAGCGCACAAAGTGGAAGGTAAAGGAACCTCTGGACTGGCTCATGGACCGCAGGTCAATCGCGTAGGTCATCATCTCGGCCATAGGCACCTCGGCCTCCAGAACCTGATAGCCGTCGCCAGTGGGGTTCATGCCCATGATGCGGCCGCGGCGCTTGTTCAGGTCGCCCATGATGTCGCCCATATAGCTGTCGGGAATGGTGACCTTCAGCTCGCCGATGGGCTCCAGCAGCACGGGGG
>CAMWSZ010000154.1 GCA_947177005.1 uncultured Clostridia bacterium
CATTCCTCAGCGATATTGTCCTGCAAGTGCTGTCCTTCGTGGCAGAAAATGAGCGCACCAACATCCGCCAGCGGCAAGCGGAGGGCATTGCGGCGGCAAAGGCCAAGGGCGTCCGATTCGGCAGACCGCCTAGGCCGTTGCCCGAAAGCTATCACAGTGCCTATCAGCGATGGAAAGCCGGAGCAATCACTGGCACAGCAGCGGCGAAAGAGTGTGGTATGCCGCTGTCTACCTTCCGCTATCGGGCAGAGATTTACGAAAAGGCCAAGTTGTTGTAAGTAAGGCAAATTTACAGAAATGTGTACTTTCCTGTAAATTGGTCTTGCATTTTCCTCAAAAAAAGAATACCATATAAACAGCTAAATTTCAATACCTTTACAGCAATTTTTTAGGGACGAAATTATCTTACGGAAAGGTACACGTTATTGGCAGTTGTAAAACAATGGTAACCCATCCCCTAAAACCTGTAATTCGTCGAAATTCAAACCATTCTACGATGATGTGTGGTAAGATGGAACTATCAATAGGAGGTGATCGTTAGAATTTACAAAAAAATTGTCCTCGTATTCACGTAGCTTAAAACTTATGCGGAGAAAAGAAAGGTGATGTTTTTATGAAAAGGCGAATTTTAGCACTATTGCTGACCATATGCTTGATCGTACCGATGTTATCTGTAACTGCAAATGCGGCATCCAATGATTACAAGACATGGAAGCAATCCGATAGTGCATGGAATCAGCAAATAGCATGGCCAGCCAAAGACTATCCGAAAGCTTCCATGCGCTACATGAGACAAGCTGGTTGTGTAGTTACTTCGATTGCCATGCTATTGCGTCACTACAAAGTGGTAACAGACTCCAATGTCAATAGCTTTAATCCTTGGATTTGCAACGAAAAGCTAAAGAGCGTAGGAGCTTTTACTGATGGAGCCGATTTGCGTTGGAAAGATGTCAGCAAAGCCTACCCAAGATTCAAGTATGAAGGTCGGACAGAATACTTTTCCCAATCCGAGCTGTATAGTCTCTACAGCCAAGGATACGCTTGCCTTGTAAAAGTAAACTACAAGGGTAGTTTTCACTATGTGGCAGTTCAGTCCGCTACAAATTATGATGCGACTATTATGGACCCGGGCAGTTCTGCTACATCACTAAGTTCTTATGGCACAAAATATCAGATCGTTTATTTCAAGGTTTCTGGCAACGAGCAGCCACAGAGGAACACTCCTCCCACGATATCGGGTCAAAACACTCCAAGTTCGTTGAGAAAAGGCCAGTCCTTTTCTATCAAAGGCACTATATCATCCAGCACAAGCATCACCTCTGTTGTGGCTGGCGTATACACTGCACAATCTGGTGGGACTAAAAAGACTGGGGGGGCAGCCAGCCCAAATCGGACTTCCTATGACCTGGCGAACCTTGATTCAGTTATATATTTTAACAGGCTTGATCCGGGAACATATTACTATCGGGTTACGGCAACCAATTCGGTAGGGACTGCAATATTGATTAACAGTAAGTTTACAGTTACATCACCAACCGATAATACTGCATCCAGTTATGCAACAATCTCAAATGCTAACTATCCACCTTCGCTGAAACCCGGACAGACTTATTCTATCAAAGGAACTATTTCTTCAAAAACTAGGATAACATCTGTTACAGTTGGTGTATATACGTCTAGCTCTGGTTCCAATATGATTACCGGCAAGACAGTCCGTCCCAATTCTACATCCTATAACCTGAAAAATATTGATCCTTATGTATATTTCAACAGACTCAGCGCAGGTAATTATTACTATATTGTCAAGGCAACAAACTCCGCCGGGACTGCAACTTTAGTTAGCAGAAAGTTTGTTGTTGGAAATTCCGTAGCAGGAAATTGGGGCACCTTGGTGCCGAAATGTGCCCCACGAGCAAGGGCGGATGTTGATAATGCCGGAACCAGAGACGGAACGAATGTTCAGTTATATGCGGCCAATGGAACGAACGCACAGACGTGGAGATTGGTAGACCTTGGGAATGGTTATTATGCAATTCAATCTAAGCTATCTGTTGCATGTAAGTGTTTGGATGTTGCAGGCGGACGGGCTGTATCTGGAACCAATGTACAGCTATATTCTTGGAATCAAAGCAACGCACAGCAATGGAAGTTGGTCGATGCCGGAGGCGGATATTATTACATTTGCTCACGATTGAATCCGAATCTTTGCTTGGATGTAAGCGGCGGCGGTTCCGCGAATGGCACCAATCTCCAAGTGTATACACGGAACAATTCAGATGCACAGAAGTGGAAGTTTGCTTAATTTGCCGGGTTTAATTACAGCATAGTCCTTATTATGCTTGTTGTTGACGAACAGCCTGGGAGTTTACAATGCGTCTTGGGCTGTTCGTCAATATTGCATTTATGAGAGACGAGTATGGACAGAAACACAATTCTACTAGAGTTACTCAACTCTATGGTTTATGAGGTGGCAAGATGAACAAAAAACTAGTTGTTTTGTACAGTAGTTTCCTTATGATATTGATGTTGGTTAGACCTGCATATGCCAAATCGGAAAAGATAGGACAGCCAATCGATACAACCAGTTATCAAACTATTATTGAAGATGTAATCGGGAAGAGCAGCAACCTTGCCGATAAGCCCAGAGGACTTTTATATGACATTGACAACAATGGCGTAAAAGAGCTAATCCTGCTCTACACGACTGATATAAAAACGCCCTATGCTGATCAGCCGTTCCCCTGGTGCGTAACCAGTATTTATACGATGGACGGAAATGTTACAGTACCGCTCTTGGAGGAAGGGAAGCTATATTCGCAAGCAGGCGGTCCGAAGGGTTTTGCGGGAGTAATCTCCCAGGGCGGCAAAAAATACTTCGGCTATTATTATGAATCCGGCGAAACCAGTTATGGAGATAATAATCTTATCCATCGTGATGGAGGCTGGATGCTATATTCGATCAACGGCACGGCACTGACGGCGGAACAAGATATCCGTGTCGAAATCCAGGAATCGGTTACATCCCAAACCGGTACCGCAAACTTTAATGGCAAGAAGACAAGCTGGTCCGAATATGAAGGGTGGTTGCACGACTTGCAACGGATAGCCACTCTGGAGGAGTATACGGAATTGGAAGACGGAATGTTTCTGGAGAATCTATTGATTAAAGTGAAAGATGAATACTCCGGTTCGCCTTCTTCGTGGGCAACAGACGAGGTGTTTTCTGCAAGAACGCTGAATTTAATTCCCAAGCAGATTGATGGAGACTATCAACGGAATATAACCCGCGAAAATTTTTGCGAAATGGCCTTACAGTTTTTAACTGTTAAAACCGGATTTGATTCAGAAAATCTTCTCCAAAAGTATCACTTGTCAGCGATTAGCACTTTTTCTGATACAAAAAATCCGGCAGTTATTGCGATGAATGCATTGGGTATTGTTAAGGGGGTAGATAACTCTCACTTTAATCCGGAAGCAAAGATTTCCCGTGAAGAGGCAGCTGTCATTCTTTGGAGAATCTGTGAGCTGTTTAAGGATGTTTCTCCTAATAATTTTTCGGTTTCCTTCTCTGATCAAACTAAAATTTCAGCGTGGGCCCAAAAGTCGGTTGAAATGATAACAGCGTGTTCTTATGGAGAAAAGCGCATTATGAACGGGACAGGGCAAAACTTATTTTCCCCTAAAGCATCATATTCACGGGAACAAGCTATACTAACAATCCTGCGACTTTATAATTTTATTGGAGATGCAACTCTAATTGATAGTTTGTCAGGCAAAGGATATACTTCTCTTTCGGTTGCCGATATTGTTGGAGAGTGGACTATAGATACCCAACGGACGATGGATGCAAATGGGCAATCTTTGCAACATATTTTTGGCTCAAATATCCGATATGGATATGGCATGAGTTTTAAAAACGATGCATCTTTCTCCTACTATATTGCTGCTGGTATAGGCGGTGAAGGAACATTCGCTATCTCAAATGATAGTGTTAACGCAAAATATGTGGATTACGAAGAAAAACACAATCAATCCATAACTTTGCAGACAATTCGAGACGAATCTGGAAAATTAATTATTGTGATGCCATATATTGATTTTAACATTTTCTGGATTCATTCATAAGTTTTGGATAGTATCCTGCAAGGGGCCGATGGTAAACTCAATCCTAAAGGAAACGCAACCCGCGCACAGATTGCCGCTATGGTCATGCGTTATGCTGAACGCATCGGCGCATAGGTTGCTTAGAATCTACAGTTTTGCTTAGATGGTGGCCAGTCAAACAAGTCGTTTGGCTGGTCATTTATTTACAGGCTCCCTGATAAGGGCGCACTTCTATACATAGTCTGGCGACTATGTATGAATTGCGCTCTGCGAGGCGCGGCCCTGACTTCCGAAAGTCAGGGCCGTTTGCGTCGCTGCGCTCCGTACAAGGGGCCGCTGCCCCTTGCGCCGCTTTCGCGGCTATCCCCTATACATCTACCTGACCGTTTGCCTGTCACAGCAGGTAAGCGGTTTCTTATTTTACCATCAAGGAGGTCAAATATCATGAGCAAATCACGCGAAGAATTAGAAAAAGAGTATGCTGAAAATGCTGCCAAGTTAGAGCAGTACCGACACAGAAGCCAGCGGTTGGAAAACCGTATCCGCTACTACACAGAGGGCGACCGGAAGAAGCGGAATCACCGGCTTATTACTCGTGGGGCAGAGGTAGAAAGTGTAGTCCCGGAAGTACGAAGCATGAGCCAAAGTGCCTTTCGTATTTTGGTAGAGCAAATCTTTTCTCTGCCGGAAGTCGCCGCCCTGGTGAACCGCGCCGCGAACCAGCAGGAGGATGGATAATTGGCCCTGTTCCACTTCCATGTCACCCAGGTCAAACGGAGTGCGGGGCAGTCTGCTATTGCCTCCGCTGCCTATCGTTCCGGCGAAAAACTTTACAGCGAATACTACGGTGAAGTCAGCGACTATACCCACAAGGGCGGCGTGGTCTGCACAGACATTCTGCTGCCGCCCCAGGCCCCCGCCGAGTATCGGGACCGCACCACTCTCTGGAACGCTGTGGAGAAGGTCGAGCGCGGCAAGAAAGCCCAGCTTGCATATAGTTTTGACATTGCCTTGCAGAACGAACTTTCTCTTGATGAGAATATCGCTCTTGCAAGGCAATTTGTATCTGAGCAGCTTGTAAGCCGGGGGATGATTGCCGATTTCGCCATCCACCAGCCAGACAAAAAAGACGGCGGTATCCCTAACCCACATTTCCACATTCTCTGCCCTATCCGGTCTGTTGAGGAAAGCGGCAAGTGGGGGTGTAAACAGCGGCGCGTCTACCGGTTGGACGAGGAGGGAAACCGCATCATAGGCAAGGACGGCAAACCCCTTTTTGACGCAGTTCCCACCACCGACTGGGGCAGCCCGGAAACGCTGGAACACTGGCGGGCGGCATGGGCCGCGATGGTCAACGCCAAATTTGAAGAAAAGGGACTGACGTGCCGTATCGATCACCGTTCCTATGAACGGCAGGGGAATGACCTGTTGCCCACTATCCATGAAGGTGTCGCTGTCCGGCAGATGGAAGCAAAAGGCATTACCACCGACAAAGGCGACCTGAATCGTTGGATAAAAGCGGCATGGAATCTGTTGCGTGACATTCGGAAAAAAATCACCACCCTGACCAATTGGCTCAAGGCGGCAAAAGAGGAATTAAGCAGACCGCAGGCCCCCGACCTTGCCAGTCTGTTGACTGCCTACTATAGCGGCAGGAATGCCGGAGCATGGAGCCAGAAGGCCAGAATCAGCAATCTCAAACACTTTTCTGAGACAGTTAATTATCTGACGGATAACCACATATCCTCTCTGGAGGATTTGGAGGTTCGCCTTGCCGTTCACAGTGACCGGACGGAGGCTGTCAATGCCTCTATGAAAGCTATGTCTGCCCGAAAAAAAGAGTTGGAGGACCTGCTTCGTTACGCCGATCTTTACCGGGAAACAAAGCCCATCTATGATGAGTTGAAGGGCATCAAATGGAAAGGCAGGCGGGAAAAGTTCGAGACGGAGCATGAGCGTGACTTGAAGATGTTCCATATGGCCAGCCGGAAATTGGAGAAGCACCGTACCCCTGCCGGTAAAATCCCCGCCCAGGCGTGGCGGCAGGAGTTGGCAGCACTCCAGCAGAAGTACCGGGCCGAGTATGAGCGGTACAAGCCCATGCGTGACGATCTGATGAAGATGCTTCGAGTAAAAAACTGCGTTGACACCGTACTGCGCCAGCAGGAGCAGACCCAGGAGAAACGGCGGAGGATAGAGCGGTGAATGTGAGTGCGCCAGGTGCGATCACGCTGCATCCTTTAATAACCGCCATGAAATCAGAACGAAATTATTTCGTTCCGGTCCTGCTTCAACGTGGCAGACATTTTGTCCGCCACGTTGACCGCACCGCCGTGGTTGCTGCTCTGGAACGTAACGCCGTCCATCCCCATCGGAACGCGATAAAAGAGGTGAGCGAAAAATTTTCGGTCACCTCTATCACAAAATCAGAAAGAAGTTGCAGTCTCAACGACCGCTATCAAATCAGAGTGCAGATTCTGCATTCTGATTTTCAGATGTGCATTTTGCACTTCTGATTTTATACCACAGGCAAATCCAATCATTTTGTGTATAGTCTATCACAACACAAAACGAAAATCAACATATTTTTGATATATTTGAAAGGAGACTCTATGACCAATACTACCTCCCAGAATACCCGCACCACCCGCCGCCCTGACTGCGTGACCGAGGTACGCATGGGCAACACTGTTTTGACCGTTTCCGGCTATTTCAAGCAGGATGCTACCGATACCGCTGCTGATAAAATGATGAAGGTTCTGGCAGTTGAAAGCGCAACGCAGCAGAACCGGAGCGCATAAGCCATTTTTGTACATTTGCGATAATCCCCAGC
>CAMWSZ010000155.1 GCA_947177005.1 uncultured Clostridia bacterium
AGATGCGGATCAATCAGATCCTCATCAACCTGCTGTCAAACTCCGTGAAATATACACCGGAGAATGGGACCATTGAGATGCGGGTGGAGGAGCTGCCCCAAGTGGTGAACAATTACAGCCGAATTCGCTTTACCGTCAGCGACACCGGCCTTGGGATGAGCAGGGACTATCTGAAGGTGATCTTTGACCCCTTCACCCGAGAAGATACCAGAATCACTCATCAGATCCAGGGCACCGGTCTGGGCATGGCCATTACCAAGAGTCTGGTGGACCTGATGGGCGGCAGCATCAAAGTGGAAAGCAAATTAGGCGAGGGAAGCACCTTCGTTGTCGAACTGGAGCTGCGAATTCAGGAGCAGGAGAATGATCCCAAGTTCTGGACCGATTACCAGATTGCCCGGATGATCGTGGTGGACGACGACGAGCAGGTCTGCCGCAATGTTGTCAAAACGATGTCCGGAGTGGGCGTGTCCACGGATTATACCACCGGAGGTGAGCGCGCCGTCCAAAGCGTGCGCGAGGCACAGGAGGCGGGGAAGCCCTATGATCTGATCCTGCTGGACTGGAAGATGCCGGGTTCAAACGGTCTGGAGACTGCCCGGCTTATCCGGAAAAACAGCAAGACCCCTATCCTGCTGCTGACTTCCTACGACTGGAGGGAGATTGAACAGCAGGCTATGGAAATCGGCGTGAACCACTTCATGCCAAAGCCTTTCTTCATGAGTACCTTTAAAGAGGCCGTCCGCCTTATGATGGGCCACATGAAGGAAGCCAAGCGACAAGAGGCCAATGTGGTCAAGGGGATGCACATTTTGATAGTGGACGATATCGAGGTCAACCAGATCATTCTGGTCAAGATCCTCAGCACACTGGGTGCCGAATGTGACACAGCCTCCAACGGTCAGGAGGCCGTAGAGAAATTTTTGAACGCTCCTTCCGGGTACGGCCTGATCCTAATGGATGTGCAGATGCCGGAGATGAATGGCTATGAAGCCACCAGAGCGATTCGGGCAAGCAGTCATCCTTTTGCGAAAGCCGTACCCATCATTGCTATGACGGCAAACGCTTTTGTGGACGATGTACGGGACGCCATTGATGCTGGTATGGACGCGCATATCGCAAAGCCGGTTCAGGTAGATAAGCTGAAGGCGACGATCCAGCAGGTTCTGGACAGTCGGGCAGATGCAGAAAATTAGCAAATCAACACCAAAAGAGGCGTGAACGAGTCGTTCACGCCTCTTTCTTTCCGTTTTTTCTGCCAAAATATGGGCTTGCTGTGCTCAGGACCCCAGGCATTTTTGGATCACATAGTCCATACTTCCGCTGAAAATCCGCTGGAGCTGTTCCATAAGATACTCCGCGTCCGGTTTCATCCCGTCGCCGATCCAGTGCAGGACGAGCGCCACAAGTCCAAAGGAGTACAGCCGTAGAATAAAGGCTTTGTCCTCCGCCGGAACCAATTCCTGTCTGGGCTGAGCCTCAAAGATCTGTTCCAGAAGCGGCTGGACCAACTCCGTCACATGCACCTTGAAAAAATCGTTGTTATACTGTAAAGAGCGGTGGATATTCAGAATCATGGCGCGGTTGTTCTGGAAATACGCAAGAACATTGCGCAAGCCCTGCTGCCAGGTATCGGCGGTAATATTTCCCTCCAGAATCCGTTTGCCTTCATCCACCAGAATCCATTCCAGCAGGGCGTACACGTCCTGAAAATGATAATAAAAGGTCTTGCGGCTGACCCCGGCGTCATCCACAATATCCTGAATGGTGATAGCATCCAGCGGTCTTTTGGCCAGCAGGCCCTTTAGGGACATCGCCAGAACCCGTTTTGTGACATTCGACATGCTTCGGCCCCCTTTGCCGGTAGTTTACACAATTTTCAGCGGTCTGTCAACGCGCCTCTTTAAAAGTATGCGGCGGAAACCGGAAGGAGACATGGAATTTGAATGCGCAAACAAGCAGTCGCCAGCGGAGCCGGGCAGTCAGGGAAGGAAAGTGCGTTCATAAAAGCTGCGCTTTTTTCGCGCTGGTGCTGTTCAGTGCGCACACGCCAACAACCAGCACCAGTCCAATCAGGTCTGTCACAGTCCCAGGAATCAGCAGCGTCAGCCCCCCGGCGATACACAGCGCCCGCTCCCAGATCCGCAATTTCTGAAACACAAACCCGGACAGTCCGGCAGCGATCCCGAAAATCCCCAGCAGAGCGGTCAGCGCAATCAGAACCACATCATACCACTGTGCGCCGATGAGGAGCATTGCCGGATTGAGGGCGAACACATACGGTACAACAAACGCGGCAATTGCCAGCCGCGTCGCATTGAACGCGGTACGCATGGGAGGGGCCTTTGCAATCGCCGCGCCTGCGTAAGCCGCCAGGGCAACCGGCGGTGTGATGTCGGCCACGATGCCGAAGTAGAAAACGAAGAAGTGCGCCGCCAGCATCGGTACGCCAATGGCCTCACTCATCAGAATCGGGGCGCAGGTAGACGCCATAATGCAGTAATTTGCGGTAGTAGGTACGCCCATGCCCAGCACGATACAGCACAGCATAGTCAGCAGCAGTGCAACAATGGTCATGCCGCCGGACACCGATACAATCGCTCTGAGCAGCTTGCTTGCCAGACCGGTGGAGGTGATGCACCCCGCCACGATGCCCGCCATGGCACATGCCGCCGCAACGGTAATGGTTCCCTTGCCGCCCGCTTCCAGAGCGTCAATGATTTTCCCGAAAGAGATATTATCGGACTTGTCCTCATTTTTGGTGACGCTGTTTACGATATTATTGATGACGCCCACTGCAATGGTAATCAGAATGGCAATAGCGGCGGAGGACTGCATGGTCCGCGTACCGTTGGAAACCAGAATCACCAGCACTACCAGCGGCAGCAGCAGATAAATCTTTTTTACCAGCACCCGGAATTGGGGCAGTTCATCCCGGCGCAGGCCGCGCAGGCCCAGCTTTTTGGCCTCCAGATGCACCGCGATATAGATACCGGTAAAATACAGCGCCGCGGGAAGAATCGCCAGCAGGGCGATCTTGGCATAGGGAACGCCGGTATACTCCGCCATCAGGAACGCCGCCGCGCCCATAATCGGCGGCATGATCTGACCGCCGGTAGAGGCTGCGGCCTCCACGGCCCCCGCGAAATCGCCTCTGTAACCGGTTTTTTTCATCATGGGAATGGTCACGGAGCCGGTGGTTACAGTATTGCCCACGGAGGAGCCGGACACCATGCCGCACAGGGCGGAGGAGATCACCGCCACCTTTGCCGGACCGCCTGCCGAGGAACCGGCAATGCAGTTGGCAAGGCTGATAAAGAAATTAGAAATTCCCGTTCGTTCCAAAAACGCGCCGAAAATAATAAACACAACAATGTACTTCTGGCACACGCTGATTGGCGTACCCATAACGCCGTTGGTGGTAAAGAACAGATCATAAATGATTTTGCCGAAACGGACCTTTGTGAAGGTATAGGCAAGCAGCACGCCCACCACGCAGAGAATCGGTATGCCCACGCTTCTGCGGCACAGCTCCACCAGGGCCAATATGCCGCAGACCGCCATAATCATCATAACAGGATCTTTTGCGATTTTGGTATAACTGGTCAGCATAATTTTCTGGCAGTTCAGCGCGTAGTAGAAGAAGGGTATGGAACCGCAGGCCATTATGATAATATCGTACCAGGGCAGGGAATTGGGTTTGACATGGCTTTTATGCAGGGGGTAGTTGAGATACCCGATAATGACAATGAAGCCCAGAAAGAAGGTATAACGGATCTCCGCCTGACTCTTGTCAAAAAGGGTGAGATAGAGGCAGGCCAGTGAGAACAGGACGGTCACGCCTTTCACGATCATCTGCGGGACGCCCTCCCAGACCCGGACATTGGACTCCTTATCATATTTCTTCATCATCTCCTCAACGTCAGCAGCGGAACCGGCAGCCGCTGTATCTTCGACAGGCGGCGGGCTGGTTTCTTTTTTCCACAGGCTCATTTTGAAATCCTCCTTTTATGAACAAAAATGGAATTTTCCCTTATAATAGAAGGACTGCGGCCGGGTAAAACCGCCGCAGTCCGAAAGGGCAGAGAGTTATTTAACGGGGACTGTCAAGCCCTTTTCCGAGAAATATCTTGCCGCGCCGGGATGATACGGCACTGCGGTAACGGAAGCGGCAAAGTCCAGGTCAAGCTCGTTCTTTTTATCATGGCCCAGGGTGTCGATGCTCTCAAAGATACCGGAAACCACGTTGTAAACATCATCTTCGCTGATATCGTCACGGGCAATAATCACAGACGCCACTGCCACGGTGGTAGCGTCCTTCTCCAGACCATAGGCGTCTGCGGGAATGACGTTCTTGTCATAGTAGGGGGAGACGGCTTTCAGCTTATCAATATGCTCATCGTCCAGCTCCACAACATAGACATCACGGGTAGCCGCCAGGGAGGTAACGGCGGTAGTGGGCGCACCGGCAACGATGAACGCGGCGTCGATCTTGCCGTCCTGAAGGGCATCGGTGCTGTCACTGAAGGATTGGAGCGTAGGCCGGATGTCGTCCAGGGTCATATCATAGGCGCCCAGCACGTCCAAGGCGTTGAAGTACACGCCGGAGCCGTTCGCGCCCACCGATACCGTCTTGCCTCTCAGGTCGTCTACGGTCTTGATTTCGGGGTCCACTGTGATGATCTGCACCTGCTCCATATACAGCGCGGCAACGGTGGAGAAGTTGTCGATTTTAGCGTCCTCAAAGAGGCTGGTGCCTTCATAAGCGTAAGCCATAACGTCGGCCTGTACGAAACCCAGGTCCGCGTCGCCTGCGTCCATGGCCTCGATATTCTTCTGGGAACCATTGCCTACAATGGCGGTAACAGTGGTGCCGGTAAGGTCGCTGATCTGACCTGCCAGCACGCTGCCGAAGCCGTAGTAAGTACCCTGATCGTTGCCGGTGGTGAAGATCAGTTCATTGCCGGAACCGGATGGATTGGTATTGTCGGCATCGCCGCCGGTTGCTGCGGGATTGTCATTGCTGCCGCTGGGGTTTTGCGATTCTTTGTTGTCATTGCCGCCGCAGGCCGCCAGCGCCATGACCATTACCAGGGCCAGAAACATTGCAAGTAACTTCTTTTTCATCATTACATCTCCTTGTAAATAAAAATTACAATATTATCATACACGAAAAAATCCGGATTTGCAAGTATGAAATTGTTACAATTCATTTTTGGGACGGGAATATTTTTGGTATATTTACAAAATATGCGCCAAATCAGGGGGATCACGCAATGTAAATGACCGGGAAATTTTTCCGTTTGCAGGAACAGGCTGAAAACTTGCAAAACAGATGGGCAGGAAAAAGCCGGATCTGTTTTGACACAGATCCGGCTGCACATAAGTAAGAAGGAATTTATTTCTTTTGCAGATACTCGTCAATAGCTTTTGCGGCGGTTTTTCCGGCGCCCATAGCCAGAATGACTGTTGCCGCGCCTGTCACGGCGTCGCCGCCTGCGTACACCGCCTCGCGGCTGGTGAGTCCGTCCTCGTTGACGATAATGCCGCCCCGTTTATTGATCTCCAAGCCCTTTGTGGTGGATTTAATCAGGGGATTGGGGCTGGTGCCCAGGGCCATGATAACGCAGTCCATATCCATATTGAACTCGCTGCCCTCTTTGACAATGGGGCGGCGGCGGCCGGAGGCGTCGGGTTCACCCAGCTCCATTTCCACGCACTTCAAGCCGCTGACGGAACCGTTTTTCGGGTCGCGCTTGTCGTCGGGGTTATTGTAGCCCAGGATCTCGGTGGGATTGGTGAGGGTTTTGAAGACGACGCCCTCCTCCTTTGCGTGCTCCACTTCCTCCGCACGGGCAGGGAGTTCAGCCTCGCTGCGGCGGTACACTATGTACACCTCCGCGCCCAGACGCTTGGAGCAGCGTGCGGCGTCCATAGCCACGTTGCCGCCGCCCACGACTGCAACCTTTTTGCCCTGAAGGGGCATAATGGGGGTATCCGCGCCGTCGCGGTAGGCTTTCATGAGGTTGATGCGGGTCAGGAACTCATTGGCGGAGTAGACACCCTTCAAATTCTCGCCGGGGATGTGCATGAACATGGGCAGGCCCGCGCCGGAGCCGATGAACACGGCCTCGAATTTGAATTCATCCATGAGCTCGTCAATGGTAATGGAGCGGCCGATGACGGCGTTGGTTTCGATCTTGACGCCCAGCTCCTTCAAGCCGTCCACTTCCTTCTGCACAATGCTCTTGGGCAGACGGAACTCGGGGATGCCGTACACCAGCACGCCGCCGGCCAGATGCAGGGCCTCATAAATGGTGACCTGATATCCCTTGCGGGCCAGGTCTCCGGCGCAGGTCAAACCGGCCGGGCCGGACCCGATGACCGCCACTTTATGGCCATTGGAAGCGGGCGCGGCATGTTTTTCGGTATTGTGTTCGTTGTGCCAGTCGGCGACAAACCGCTCCAGACGGCCGATGCCCACCGGCTCATGCTTGATGCCGCGCACGCATTTCGACTCGCACTGACTCTCTTGAGGACATACACGTCCGCAGACCGCGGGCAGGGCGCTGTCCGCGCTGATGATCTGATAGGCGGCCTCGAAATCGCCCGCTGCGACTTTTTCGATGAAGTCGGGAATATTGATCTGTACAGGACACCCGGAAACGCAGGGTTTGTTTTTGCAGTGGAGGCAACGCTGCGCCTCGTCAACGGCCTGTTCCCTGGTATATCCCAAGGCGACCTCCTGGAAATTGCCGGCACGGACCACAGGGTCCTGATGTGGCATGGGATTTTTTTTCGGACTCATATTCGGCATGTTACTTTACCTCCTGCTTGAACAGATTGCACGTATCTTCCCGGGCTTTTTGCTCGAAATCGCGGTACATGGCGCCGCGGGCCATGGCCTCGTCGAAGTCCACCTTGTGGCCGTCGAAC
>CAMWSZ010000156.1 GCA_947177005.1 uncultured Clostridia bacterium
CGACGCTGAAGGATTTTTCCCTGCCTGTCTCCATGTGCTTCCGTATTTTCGTCGCGCTGCTCTCCGGCGCACTGGTGACAGAGCTTGTGTACCACTATATCCACCTCAGCTTTGTGCTGCCGGTGATTGTGGGCGTGCTCTTCACGCTGCTCCACGCGCTGATTCAGGCTTACGTCCTGACGATGCTGACCGCCCTTTTTTACGGCGAGGTCTCCGAACCCGCTGAGCATGCTCCTAAAAAACCGAAAAAATCCAAGAAACACAAACAGGCGGCCGCCCGCCCGTAATCTGATAGGAGGTTTATATTATGAAATCGTTTCTGAAACATATCCTGACCATCTTTATGCTGGTTCTGACGCTGAGCGCCGTGACCGTGCCCGCCCTGGCCGCCGACGCCACTGACAGCGAAGCCGCAGCAGCAGCTGCCGCCGAGGCAGGCAGCGGCAAGGCAATGGCCGCCGCCGCCGTTGTGGGACTGGCCGCCGCCGCCGGTGCCATTGCAATGGGTATGGCCATTGCCAAGAGCGTGGACGGCATCTCCCGCCAGCCGGAGGCCGAGGGCAAGATCCGTACCACATTGATGCTGGGCCTTGTGTTCGTGGAAACCGCCGTTATCTACGCCTTGATTGTGGCTATTTTGATTATCTTTGTACTATAGTCTTTAGAGGAAAGCAGGCGTTGCTATGAGTAATTTACCCTTGAATATTGATATCCAGCAGATTTTTCTGCACCTGTTTAATTTTACGATCCTGCTGGCCGCCCTCTATTTTCTCCTGTACGGCCCGGTGAAAAATTTCATGAACAAGCGGTCCGCCTACTACGAGGACCTGGACCGGCAGGCGCAGGATAAGCTGGACGAGGCAATCCGGGTACGGGACAGCTATGACAGGAAAATGCTGGCCGCCGAGGACGAGATCAAACGCCGGAGCGAAGCCGTCCATGACGCCGCCGCCCAACAGGCACAGGCACAGCTGAAGGATGCGAAGGAGGAGGCCGCCCGTATTGTCGCAAAAGCCCGCGCCGAGGCGCAGGCCGAACAGGAACGGATTCTGGATACCGCCAGAAGCGAGCTCTCTGAAATGGTGGCCGCCGCCACCGAGCGTCTGCTGGCGGCGGATACCTCCTCCTCCTATGACCAGTTCTTAGACGATGCGGTGGGGGATGAAGCCAATGACTGAAAAGATTCATCATGCCGTAATCTTTGCCGATCATCCCCCCAACGAGGAACAGAAATCCCGGTTTATGACCTTTTTGCGGCGGGAATACGGCCCCAACGTCACCCTTAACTGGGAAAAGGAACATATCCCCAAAGGCTTCCGGCTGGTGGTCGATGAGGAGGACTTCTACGACTGGAGCCTTGACGGACGGCTGAGACAGCTCAAATCGTCGCTGAAGGAGCTGCGCGGAGAAGGTTCGAACGTCATTCCCCTGATTCGGGAGACGGTCCGAAACTGGAAACCGAAGGTCATGGTGGAGGAGCTTGGAACCGTCTCCTCCGCCGGGGACGGCATCGCCACCGTAACCGGCCTGGACCATGTGGTTTACGGCGAGATCCTGCTGTTTGCCAACGGCGTCCGGGGCATGGTGCAGGACCTGCGGGAGTACGAAACCGGCTGCATCCTTTTCGATGAGGACGGCGATATCTGTCAGGGAAGCCCCGTCTGGCGTACCGAAAAGACGGCGGGCGTGCCTGTGGGAGAGGATATGATCGGCAGGGTCGTCAACTCCCTGGGCGCGCCTATCGACGGAAAAGGCGAGATCTCCGTCCGGCACACCCGTCCCATTGAAAACCCCGCCCCGGGAATCATCGACCGGCGCAGCGTTTTCCGGCCTATGCAGACGGGTATCCTGGCGATTGACTCCATGTTCCCCATTGGCTGCGGACAGCGCGAGCTGATTATCGGGGACCGTCAGACCGGCAAAACCGCTATCGCAATCGACACCATTCTGAACCAGAAGGATAAGGATGTCATCTGTATCTATGTATCCATTGGACAGAAGGCCAGCGCCGTGGCCCAGCTGGCCCAGAATCTGCGGGACCAGGGCGCAATGGATTACACCATTATCGTCCACGCCTCCGCCAGCGACCCCGCCCCCCTGCAATATATCGCGCCCTATGCCGGCTGCGCCATTGGGGAGTATTTTATGGAGCTGGGCAAGGACGTTTTGATCGTATACGACGACCTGAGCAAGCACGCCGTGGCTTACCGGACCCTGAGCCTGCTGCTGGGGCGTTCTCCGGGACGCGAGGCGTATCCCGGCGACGTGTTCTATCTGCACTCCCGCCTGCTGGAACGCTCCGCCCAGCTCAGCGATGAAAAGGGCGGCGGCAGCATGACCGCCCTGCCCATTGTGGAGACGCAGGCGGGCGACGTGTCCGCCTATATCCCCACCAACATCATCTCCATTACCGACGGACAGATTTTCCTGGAGAGCAATCTCTTTTTTGCGGGGCAGCGTCCGGCGGTCAATGTGGGACTGTCCGTGTCCCGTGTGGGCGGCGACGCCCAGACCAAAGCCATGAAAAAAGCGGCGGGCGCGATTCGTCTGGACCTCGCCCAGTACCGCGAAATGGAGGTCTTTACCCAGTTCGCCAGCGATTTGGACGACAGTACAAAGGCGCAGCTGGTCTACGGCCAGGGCCTCATGCGCCTGCTGCGGCAGGACCAGTCTCATCCGCTGAAACAGTATGAACAGGTTATTTTGCTGTGCGCCGCGCTGGACCATGCCCTGACGGTGGTCCCCATTGACAAAATCAATGGGTTCGCCCGGGATCTGCTGGCGTATTTTTCTGAGAACCACCGTACGCTCTGCGACCGCATCGAGCAGTCCGGCACGCTGAAGGACGAGGACAGAGAGGAGATCGTGCAGGCCGCACGGCAGCTGGCCGTGCAGACCGCCGCGGAACGGGGGTGGTGATCTGAATGCCGAACATGAAGGAGATCAAAAACCATATCAACAGCGTAAAGGACACCCAGAAAATCACCAACGCCATGTATCTGATCGCCTCCACCAAGCTCCGCAAGGCCAAGCGCGACCTGGACCAGACCCTCCCCTATTTCAACGCCCTGCGGGGGGAGATCAAGAGAATTTTCCGCACGGTGGGAAAGGTCAACAACCGGTATTTCTATCCCCCCGATACCGAGGAGCGCACCCTGCCGGGAACCTATGGCTTTTTAGTCATCACCGCGGACAAGGGACTGGCGGGGGCCTATAACCAGAACGCTTTGAAGGAAGCCCAGCGGATGCTGGCGCAGCACACCGCCGGGGACAATATGATTTTTGTTGTGGGGGAGTACGGGCGGCAGTTTTTTGCCTCCCGCAATGTCCCTATTGAAAAGAATTTCCTGTATACAGCCCAGAACCCTACCCTCCAGCGGGCCAGAAATATTACGTCGCTGCTGCTGGATCTGTATAACAAAGGGGAGCTGGTGAAGATCTTTGTCACGTATACCGATCTGGGCAGCGGGCTGGAGTCCACCGCGAAAACCGTGCGGCTGCTGCCGTTCCACCGGTCCCAGTTCGCCTCCGCCGACAAGGAGGAAAAAGTGAAGGTCCCCTTTGAGTTTTCCCCCAGCGTGGACGGGGTGCTCAACAGCATGATCCCCAGCTATGTGTCCGGCTTCATCTACAGCGCGCTGGTGGACAGTTTTTGCAGTGAGCAGAACGCCCGTATGACCGCAATGGACTCCGCAAACCGGAACGCTCAGGAGCTGCTGGATGAGCTGTCCGCGCAGTACAACCATATCCGGCAGAGCGCGATTACCCAGGAGATCACCGAGATCTCCGCCGGAGCGCTGGGCCAGCGGCGGTATACACAACGTTTGGAAGGAGATACAGGGCCATGACCATAGGTACTGTTGCACAGGTGTCCGGTTCGGTGGTGGACGTGGAGTTTGAACCGGGCTGCCTGCCGAAAATTAAAGAGGCCCTTGCCGTCCATGTGGGGGGCAAACGCCGGGTAATGGAGGTGGCCCAGCATGTGGGCCATAACCGCGTCCGGTGTATCATGCTGTCGCCCAGCGAGGGACTGGCCCGTGGGATGCAGGTCCGCGCCTACGGGCAGAGCCTGCATGTGCCGGTGGGGACCTGCACGCTGGGCCGTCTCTTCAACGTGATGGGCGAGACCATTGACGGCGGCCCGCCGCTGGGCCGGGAAGTGACCCGCTGGCCTATCCACCGGAAAGCGCCGCCGTTCGCGGAACAGCAGCCCGCCGTGGAGATCCTGGAGACCGGGATCAAGGTCATCGACCTGCTGGAGCCGTACCCGAAGGGCGGAAAGATCGGCCTGTTCGGCGGCGCGGGCGTGGGAAAGACCGTGCTGATTCAGGAGCTGATCCACAACGTGGCTATGGAACACGGCGGCTACTCCATTTTCACCGGCGTGGGCGAGCGTTCCAGAGAGGGCAACGACCTCTGGAAAGAAATGAAGGAGAGCGGCGTCTTTGAGAAAACCGCGCTGGTGTTCGGCCAGATGAACGAATCGCCGGGTGTGCGTATGCGGGTGGCGCTGTCCGGCCTGACCATGGCGGAGTACTTCCGCGATAAGGAAAATAAAGACGTTTTGTTGTTTATCGACAATATTTTCCGCTTTGTACAGGCGGGCAGCGAGGTTTCGACACTGCTGGGCCGTATGCCGTCCGCCGTGGGCTATCAACCCACGCTGGCGGAGGAAATGGGTGCCTTGCAGGAGCGGATCACGTCAACGAAAAACGGTTCCGTCACGTCGGTGCAGGCCGTGTACGTGCCCGCCGACGACCTGACCGACCCCGCCCCCGCTACAACCTTCTCCCACTTGGACGCAACCACCGTTCTGAGCCGTAAAATCGCGGAGCAGGGCATTTATCCCGCTGTGGACCCGCTGGGGTCCGCGTCCCGGATTCTGGAGGCCAGTATCGTGGGCGAGGAGCACTATCAGACCGCCCGCGCAGTACAGACCATTTTGCAGAAGTACCGGGAATTGCAGGATATTATCGCCATTCTCGGTATGGAGGAGCTGAGCGACGAGGATAAACGGACGGTAAACCGGGCCAGAAAAGTACAGCGTTTTCTGGCGCAGCCCACCCATGTGGCGGAGAAATTCACCGGCATCCCCGGAATTTATGTGCCGCTGTCGGAGACGCTGCGGGGGTTTCAGGCGATTATCGACGGCTCCATGGATTACTACCCCGAAGCCGCGTTTTACAATGTGGGCACCATTGACAATGTGCGGGAAAAGGCGCAGAAACTGGAGGCTCAGAAATCATGAGTACGTTTCATGTGGACATTCTGGCCGCTGACAAACCCTTTTATCAGGGGGACTGCCAGTCCCTGCGGGTGCCGACCAGCGGCGGCCAGTACGGCATACTGGCGGGGCATCGGAACATGATCGCCGCCATTGTGCCCGGGACGCTGCGTTTTCGAGACGGGGACGGGAAGGAACAGGTTGCCGCCGTATCAGAGGGCATGATGAAGGTGGAAAACGGAAAAGTCCTGCTGCTCATCGACTCCATGGAGCGCCCGGAGGAGATCGACGCCAACCGTGCCCGCCGGGAGGCGGAGGAGGCCCGGGAGGCGATTCTGCAAAAGGAGAGCATCCAGAGCTACTACACCGCCCAGGCCCGAATGACCCGTGCGCTGAACCGCCTGAAGGTCAAGGAGCAGTTCATGATTAACGACCAGTAATTCACAGGAAAAAAGTGCGGCGGAACGCTGGTTCCGGCCGCACTTTTGGTGTTCAGGACGCAATATAGGTTTTGTAGGAATTGCCGTCCATATCCTTCCAGGTAAAGGTTTTGTCCTCTAAAATCAGGTAACTGCCCACGCTGCCCTCCTTGGGAATGGACGTGGAGCCGGGATTGATATACAGAAAATCCTCGTGATAATTGCACGCCGGAACGTGGAAATGGCCGTTAATGAGAACGGTTCCCTTTGCCATCGGCGGGGGGTTGTCCTCGCACCAGAGGTGGCCGTGGGTGGCGTAGAGACGCAGGCCGTTGACCTCCAGCAGCGCGTAGTCCGACATCATCGGGAATTCCAGCACCATCTGGTCGATCTCCGCGTCGCAGTTGCCGCGCACCGCCACAATGGAATCCTTCAAGGCGTTCAGCTCCGACGCCACCGCCATACAGTCATACTCCTGAGGCAGCGCGTTCCGGGGACCGTGGTACAGCAGGTCGCCCATCAGCAGCAGCTTGTCCGGGTTCTCGGCACGGTACGCCGCGGTCAGCTTTTTCGCAAAATAGGCGGAGCCGTGGATGTCGGACGCGATCATCAGTTTCATAAGTTGTTGTCCTCCTTTGCGTTTGTGCTTTTCAGTATACAGGTTTTTCTGGAAATTTCAAGTGCCGCTTTCCGCATTTGCACCTTGTAACAGCATAGGAGTTATGATAAAATATGATACTATAACAAACCGGAATTTGTGGAGGTGCGGAATGATGACGAAAAAAGTATCAAGAATTACTGCCGTAATCATGCTGCTTGTGGCTGTTGGTTTTATATGCTATGCCTTTCAACATCCGGAAGGCGCATGGCCGTGGAGCAATACCATAACATTTGCCCTATACCGCATGTATATTATTGTTATGATTCTTCTTTTTATTGCTCCCTTTAAAAATAAAAAACCGCTGCGTTCACACAAGCGCGACAGTGAAAATTCGTATCATGGATGAAATTATCATGCTGTCCAGAGAAGAACTTGCCGATTTGGTGGAAACAATTATCAGCGTGCATGATAAAAAGACGGGGAGACTGTTGACAGAAGAAGAACATTGTGCGCTGGTAGCAAAATTTGCGAAAGGGATCAATCATCCGGGAGGAAGTGATTTAATCTATTATCCGGAGCTGGTTGGTCTGCCTGATGAACCAACTGTTGATGAAATTGTAGATCTGGCAATGAGCTGACAAATGGCAATTCTAATACAAAAAGGAGATTTTTCGTATGATTAAGCA